>CAYNTB010000008.1:9357-16883 GCA_964399905.1 uncultured Bacteroidales bacterium
TACGGCAACACTGGTACCCGGGCCAAAAATGGCGATGGCACCGGCTTTGTACAAGAAATCATAATCCTGTGGCGGGATCACGCCGCCTACGATGACCATAATATCTTCGCGGCCAAGTTTTTTTAATTCTTTGATAACCTGTGGAACCAAGGTTTTATGTCCGGCAGCAAGGCTCGACACCCCTAAAATATGCACATCATTTTCAACCGCCTGTTTGGCAGATTCGGCAGGGGTCTGGAACAGCGGGCCAATGTCCACATCGAAGCCCATATCGGCATATCCGGTAGCGACAACCTTTTCGCCACGGTCGTGTCCGTCCTGCCCCATTTTGGCTATCATAATTCTTGGCCGGCGGCCTTCCAGTTCGGCAAACTGATCAGCCAGTTCACAGGCTTTTTTAAATTGTTCATCAGCTCCTGATTCTGATGAATAAACTCCTGAAATTGATCGTATCACGGCTTTATACCTCCCAAATATTTTTTCACAAGCATCCGAAATTTCACCCAGTGAAGCCCTTTTACGGGCTGCATCCACTGCAAGTTCGAGCAAATTGCCCTTTCCGGTTTCGCAAGCTTTTGTAATTGCATTTAAAGCCTGTTCAACCTCTTCATTGTTTCGCTCAGCACGCAGTTTTTTCAAACGTTCAATCTGCGATAAGCGGACTGCGGTATTATCAACTTCCAATGTTTCGATGGGGTCTTCCTTTTGCAACCGGTATTTATTTACCCCAACAATGGTGTCTTTTTTCGCATCAACACGGGCTTGTTTTCTTGCAGCTGCTTCTTCTATACGCATTCTTGGCAAGCCGGTTTCAATGGCTTTCGCCATCCCACCCAGTTTTTCAACTTCCTGAATCAGGTTCCATGCTTTATGAGCAATTTCCTGGGTCAGTTTTTCAACATAATAAGAACCGGCCCATGGATCAACCGTTCTGCAAATATTGGTTTCTTCCTGCAAATAAATTTGTGTATTCCGGGCGATACGCGCAGATGCATCCGTTGGCAATGCAATGGCTTCATCCAGCGCATTGGTATGCAACGATTGTGTGTGGCCCAATGCTGCAGCCATTGCTTCAATACAGGTCCGTCCAACATTATTATACGGATCCTGTTCGGTTAAGCTCCATCCGGAAGTCTGGCTGTGTGTTCGCAATGCCATCGATTTTGGATTTTTCGGGTTAAATTGTTTAACCAGTTTTGCCCATAACATTCGTGCGGCACGCATCTTGGCAATTTCCATAAAATGGTTCATTCCAATTGCCCAGAAAAATGAAATCCGGGGTGCAAAAGTATCAATGTCCATTCCGGCATTCACACCTGCACGTAAATACTCCAAGCCATCTGCCAGTGTATAAGCAAGTTCGATATCAGCAGTGGCACCTGCTTCCTGCATATGGTAACCACTGATTGAAATAGAATTAAACTTTGGCATGTTTTGAGAAGTATACTCAAAAATATCCGCAATGATTTTCATGGACGGCAAGGGCGGATAGATATAAGTGTTCCTTACCATAAATTCCTTCAGAATATCGTTTTGGATGGTTCCAGAGAGCTGATCCAATGAAACCCCTTGCTCCAGTCCGGAAACAATATAAAATGCCAGCACGGGCAAAACAGCTCCGTTCATGGTCATCGAAACTGACATTTTATCCAAAGGTATCTGATCGAAAAGGACTTTCATATCCAGAATCGAATCGATAGCCACTCCGGCCTTGCCTACATCTCCTTCAACACGCTCATGATCTGAGTCGTATCCCCTGTGTGTAGCCAGGTCGAAGGCAACCGACAAGCCTTTTTGACCGGCAGCCAAATTCCTGCGGTAAAATGCATTGGATTCTTCAGCCGTCGAAAATCCGGCATATTGCCGGATGGTCCAAGGACGCATGACGTACATGCTTGAATAAGGGCCACGCAAAAATGGGGCTTTACCTGCCGCATAATTTAAATGCTCCATCCCCTCCAGATCAGCTTTTGAAAAAGCTGTCTTGATATCGATTTGTTCGGGGGTTTTCCACGCGTTATAAATTTTATTTTCACTTACCGCTTTTTGTTCACCTAATCCCGAAGGTGAACTGATATCAACTTTATGATAATTTGGTTTCATTATTAAAATTTAGATTTTAGATACTAGACTTTAGATATTAGATTTTGTCTAAAGCCACGTATCATTTTTTGTATTTCGTCCAGTTCTTTTAAAACATTTTCGATCTTTTCTTCAGTTATAAATCCAAGGTCGAAAGATATTATTAATTGTGATTCCAGTTCAAAAGCAGAGCCAATAGCGATGTCTAAAAAACGACTAAAATCTTGTTCGGTGGAACGACCAGCACCTTCGGCTATATTAGAAATCATAGAAATTGCAGCGCGATTTATTTGCGAAACCAATCCATATTGCTCATTTTGTGGAAATTTAGCTGTCAATTGGTAGACATTTTTTACCAACAATCTTGATCGTTGCCAGATTTTTAATTCTTTAAAATTATGCATTTTTCTGTTTTATAAAATCTAAGGTCTATCGTCTAACTTCTTGAATTTTGCTTCTTATCTGATCCCTAATCGCCTCTGAAAATCAGCTAGCGTTTCCAACACATTCGATTTAATGTGAATAAAATCCTGAATTCCTTTTGATTTCAAATCTTCCAATATCTCTTTCGGGTATCCTGCCACAACCACCATTTTATCAGCCGCAAGTTTTTTAACTGCAGGGGCCAATTCAGCATATTCATCATCTGAACTACAAATAACGATGATTTCTGCCCCGGCAATAGCAGCAGCTTTCACTCCTTCTTCCGCAGATTTAAAACCGATGTTATCTTTTACTTCAAATCCGGCACAGGCAAAAAAGTTACTTGCAAAAGTGGCCCTTGCTTTTCGCATGGCTACATTGCCATAGGTAAGCATAAAAGCAAGCGGACGTTTGTGATTTTTAGTGTATAGATCCGTTTTATAACGCAATGCTTCAAAAGCCTGTGCCCCCCGATAAGGTTTCAGGGTTTCGATTTCAGCTTTTTCATCCGACAGGTCGGTTGATTTGAATAAATCTTCGTCTAAATTAATGGTTTTAACTTCGTTGAAATTTGGATATTGATTGGTGCCCAATAATATTTCCTTGCGATTTGCAATGTCCATATCTCTTTTTTGAGCAGTTGATTTAATTTTCTCCTGTATAAAACCAGATTTCATAGCTTCCACAAAACCGCCTTTTTCTTCAGTTTCCAGAAATAATTTCCAGGCATTTTCTGCAATGGATGCTGTTAATGATTCGATATAATATGAACCGGCTGCCGGATCAGCAACTTTGTCCAGATACGATTCTTCTTTTAATAGCAATTGCTGATTTCGTGCAATACGCTCGCTAAAATCAGTCGGGTTTTCAAAGATTTCATTATATGCATTGACGGTCAGCGAATCCGTACCGCCCAGCACTGATGACATGGCCTCAGTTGTGGTACGGAGCATGTTCACATGAGGGTCATACATTGTTTTGTTCCAGTCGGAAGTGGTGGAATGAATGAACATTTTTGCCACCGATTTATCAAGTGGCTGATAAGCTTCTACCATTTTTGCCCATAACAAACGTGCTGCCCTTATTTTTGCAATTTCCATAAAATAGTTACTGCCAACAGCAAATTCGAACTTTAATTTCGGTGACAGCTCATCGATTGTTAATCCCAATTCCGTAAGCTGATTCAGGTATTCTGCTGCCATCGACAAGGCAAAACCCAGTTCTTCAACCGTTGTTGCTCCGGCATTATGAAAAATGCTTCCATGAACAATCAGGGTTCTGAAATTTGGAAGATCTTTTGACATTTCAATAATTACCTTCGCTTCTTCAACCTCATTCTTTATTCCGGTAAGTGCCAAATCGGTCATCGGGTTATAGGTAATTGACCCGTGAACATTCTTAAAATTAATGTTCTTTTTGCTGAGAACACTGATAAAATTTTTCAGAATCTCCTCAAAATGCGAACCACAAATCAGGTTGATTTCAACAGCTTCAACCACAATTTCATCCAATAGTTCATTGAATTGTTTTGGAGTAATTACACTGGTTAAAATAAAACCAAGTGATTCAATACCTCTGCTCAATAAAAACAAAGCTTTCTTATTGGCAGTTTTTACATCCTCTACAACGATATCCTGACGCACCAACCAGTTGTTGCTGTCCGATTTATTCCCCCTCACATACGGAAACTGACCGGGCAAGGTGTTCAGGTGATTAAAATCTGCGATATCTTCGGCCCTGTAATAGGGTTTGACCTTAAACCCTTCATTGGTATTCCAAACCAGCTTCTTTTCATAATCAGCTCCCTTCAGGTCCTTTAAAATTATTTCTTCCCATTCAGAAGTTGATACCGAAGGAAATTCGTGGAACAATTTTTCTGATTTTGCTTTTTTTGACATCATATTTTGTGTTCGTAATACTTTAACTGTACGCTGTTTCCATTAAAAAACGGCTGCAAAGTTACAATAAAATATTTGGCAACATCAAAATTACAAGGAAATATTGTTAATAATTTCACAATGATTTATGTCATGTTGAAATATCTGATAAATTATCATAATTTCGCCATCAATCAAATTAATCCGAACATGATGAAAAAGATTTTACTTGCCATTAGCTTTATGCTTGCCGTATTGTTTGTGCAGGCTCAAGCCGAAAAAGTGTATGATGAAAATGCAGATGCGGCCGCCGACATTAAAAAAGCAGTTGAACAGGCCAAAGTTGAGAATAAAAATGTAATGATTTTTATAGGTGGAAACTGGTGCCCCTGGTGTTTGCGTTTGAATAAATTTATTCATGAGGATGAGGAATTATCATCGGCACTTTACGACCATTATAACGTGGTTAAAATGAATTATGACAAGGACCATATCAATATGCCGGTTTTAACCGAACTGGAATTTCCACAGCGTTTTGGATTTCCGGTGCTGGTAGTTTTAAACCAGGAAGGAAAACGCATTCACACCCAAAATTCGGCTTATCTTGAACTGGATAAATCTTACGACAAAAAAAGATTATTGGGGTTTTTTGGCGACTGGACCATACAGAAGCTTGATGCTGCGAATTACATCAAGTAGTAAATGATCGGTATTTGAACAAATTAACTTTTTCCCGTTCTCTGGATTTGTTAATTTCATCCTTACCCCTGAATACTTTTTCTAAATCAATATTATAGTTCCTGGCTATGGCATCTAAACATATGATGACATCTGCCAAACCTCACACAATGTAAAGATTTTTATGTTTAGTCCGTATAGCTTTGATTTCTTAAATATACTCAACCACGAAATCCCACATATTCACAATTCCCGAACAATCGAAGTCCATGCTATCTGTCCCGCAATCCCATTCAAGATTCTTATTATTATCGAAAAGATAAGTCACACAGGGGGAAGTAGATCCTCCAAACAACCTCCAGGAAACAATGGCTGTTTTATTGGCTTCTATTTTAAATCCGCCAATTGTTTCACCTGATGCTTCTAATTTAAATTGATTATTGCTATTTAAACTATGATTACCACCTGGCCCAAAATAATTCGTTATCCATGAATAACCAGCCTCGCTGCAAGGTGTAGTCCAGTCATTCATTGTTTCCAATAATTGATAGGAAACAGATAGATTTGAAGCAAGTTGCACATATCTGTAAAAAACGCTTTTAAATGTGATTTTAACGCTTTTATAATTCCCGGCAGGAATTTCCATGCTATTAAAAGAATAATTTTCAAATAATTTCAAACTTGTATTTGTCACACTTGTAAGTTTTATCCATTCCAAATTATCAGTTTCTCCCGCTTTTACTTCTCCCTGCGAAACCCAGACATCACCGATACAGATCAGAAGGTTGGTGGTATACGTTGTTGTAGTATCACCGGTCAATACAGGGTTAGCGAAGCTTGATTTTAATTGGGATGGGCTATAGGCAACAGCCATTGGATTTGAAGTTTTAAACTCAATAAATCCCTTGCTGTTTGCATTATCCTTTGAATCGCCATCCTTTTTACAAGCAGAAAAAAATAAACCTATGCACAGTATTAGGCTAATAAAAGTTTTTGTTCTCATTTTTAGTCCTCCTTTTAGATTTTACGTATGTATTGGGGTTTTATGTTTCCTCATTAGAATTCAGACATATTTGCAAGCATCAGCATTAATATTCATTTACATTTTTACAAACACCTTGTAATACCAATATTTGGCATTCTCACAAACAAGCATGGCATGTGATCTGCCATATGGTTATTTTTTATATTAATTAAATCTTATCAGATCGATACAAGCTTTAATATTAGAAAAGTTGAAACTCTTTATCAACTTAGCTACCTTGGCGGGAAGAATTTCATTAAATAAATATAGGGAAAAATTAACCGTTTAAACCAGTACATATATTTATTTATTAACATTGATATACTTAATTATGTGTCGTCAGCAGCAAGGAATTGCATATTGCAAAAACGGACAATTAAACATTGCAGCTTGATTAAACCAAGAGGGGCCCCGAAATCGGAGCCCCTCTTATTCTATTTTTCGGGTACTAAATTTTCGAGCCAAAACTGCTTTTGCAAGTTCGTAGAGTGGATTCGCTTATTTCCGCCCCAACCATGTCTTCCATTGGGATATAACATAAAATAAAAATCTTTATTCAATTCGGTTAAAGCATCAATAAACTGGATGGCATTTTGCATGTGCACGTTATCATCCATGGTTCCATGAACGATCCATAACTTCCCTTTTAAGCGGTCGGCAAAGTTACTGGCATTTCCGGCCTCATAACCATCATTGTTTTTTTCGAGTGTACCCATATAGCGTTCGGTATAGGCATCATCATACAAACGCCAGTCGATTACCGCCGATCCTGCCCAACCGTGGGTGAAATAATCCGATCCTTTGGTCAGGGCAATGGCCGACATATAACCACCGTAACTTGACCCTGTAATTCCGACCTTGGTTTCATCTACAAAACCCTGTGCAAGCAACCACTTTACAGCCTCAATATAATCCTGAATATCGATGGTGCCGCATTTCCCATAAAATTCGTCCAGGCCTTTTTTACCGAAATGGCCCGACCCACGGTGATCGACCGAAAACCGAATAATTCCGTTTTCGGTCAAATAATTTCCTTGTGGATTGGTATAGCGGTTATTCACATTTTTGCTGTTCGGCCCGCCATAAATCTGGAAAAGTACCCCGTATTTTTTTGCAGGGTCAAATCCTTCGGGCAGCACCCACCATGCGGGCATCTCAAATCCATCCGGATTTGGGATGGTAAAAAGTTCCACTTTTGCAATTTCCCCTTTGGCCGGATCGGCTCCATCATCTGCACCCAATAAACGGACTTGTTTTCCGTCAATCTTAAAAAGTTCCCTGGTGGTTGGAGTGTTAATATTGCTGTATGTATCGATATAATAATGATTGCCGGGCGAAAGCATAAAACGGTGTGTGCCTTCAACTTTTGAAAGCTGTTTCAATCCACTTCCGTCCATATTTACCTTAAAAAGATGGTTTTCGGTTGATTTTTCGCCGGTTCC
>CAYNTB010000009.1:0-8084 GCA_964399905.1 uncultured Bacteroidales bacterium
GGTTTGCTTTGAAGGAGTTTCGTACATGGCGTCCATCATGATGGTTTCTGTGATGCCCCTGTGAACCGGAAGAATTGGGTTCCCAAGTACAAAGCAGGAAACAATATCTGTTCCGCCTGCAATGGATGAAAGCTGGACATCCTGTTTCCATTCGCGGTAAACATACTCAAAACTTTCCTCTGAAAGGGGAGAGCCGGTAGATAAAATAGCTTTAAGTTCAGGAAATGAAGAAATGTTTTTTGGGACGACCCCTTCGCTTTCGAGCATGGCAATATATTTGGCACTGGTTCCAAAGATTGTAATTCCCAGTTCATCCGCCATTTTTAATAAAGCATTGGGTTCCGGGAAGAATGGATTCCCGTCGTAACAAACAATCGTGGCTCCAACGGCTAGTGAACTTACAAACCAGTTCCACATCATCCAGCCACAGGTTGTATAATAAAAATGAACATCGTCGGCTATTAAATTACTGTGTAGCTTTAATTCTTTCAAGTGCTGAATCAGTGTTCCGCCTGCTGAATGAACAATGCTTTTTGGCAATCCTGTGGTTCCGGAAGAATACATTATATAAAGCGGATGGTCAAAATCCAATTGTTCAAAATGCAATTGCTCATCGGTAGGTTTAGCAAGTTCTTCGTAAGTAATTGCATTTGAAAACAGTTCCGTATTTACATTTCCGGTATAATTAACCAGTACCACTTTTTGAATAGAGGGCAGTTGGCTTAAAATGCTTTTTAGTTTTTCCTGCGAATCAAATTGCTTGCCTTTGAAGTAATATCCGTCTGCGGCAAAAATAACCTTTGGTTCAATTTGGCTGAAACGGTCCAAAACCCCTTTAATTCCGAAATCTGGTGAAGATGATGACCAAATGGCTCCGATGGATGAAGCGGCAAGCATGGCAATAATACTTTCGGGCATGTTTGGCATAAAACCGGCTACACGATCGCCTTTCCGGACACCCAGTTTTTTGAGCCCGGATGCAGTTTTTCGTACTTCTTCAAATAATTCTTTAAACGATAAGTGTCGCTGAATGCTAGCTTCTCCCCGGAAAATAATTGCGGTTTTATCATCCCTGCGCTGAAGCAGATTTTCAGCATAATTTAATTTTGCACCTTCAAACCATTTGGCACCCGGCATTTTAGTCGGATCATCAACAACCCTACTGTAATTTTTTGAATGGATAATTTTAGCGTATTTCCAAAATTCTCCCCAAAATTTTTCCGGGAATTCTATGCTCCAATTGTGCAAATTCGAATAATCCATTTTGGGTAAATGATAATTCTGATCAATCAGATCAAGGAAATCCTGCATTTGAGAAGAAGCAGCTTTTTGTGGGTTGGGGTGCCAAAGTATTTTTTTATCCATTTTAATTCAAAAATTAAATACCATTGTATTTTTTATATTGAATTTGAAGATTTGAAAATATGCTAATTTGAAAATGATTCGTTTTACTTAAACATGATCAAATTTTCAAATTGACTAATTTTCAAATTAACATCCGATATAACGCGAAATGACCAATCGCTGAATTTCGGAGGTGCCTTCGCCAATTTGCAACAAACGCTGGTCGCGATAAAAACGTTCAATGGCATAATCTTTCATCAGCCCGTATCCACCATGCAATTGAACCGCTTCATCGGCCACTTCTTTTGCGATTTCGGAACAGTACAATTTAGACATCGCTGCTTCTTTGGCAAAATCCAAACCGGAATCTTTTAACCAGCAAGCCTTGTAGAGCAGGTTCCTGGCCAGTTCAATTTTTGTTGCCATGTCTGCCAACTTAAAAGCATTCACCTGAAATTTGCTAATGGGCTTCCCGAATTGTTTTCTTTCCCGGGCATAGGCCAATGCTAATTCGTAAGCACCTTGTGCAAGTCCCAGTCCCATTGCAGCAATCGACAGTCTTCCGTTATCCAGGGTGCTAAGCATAATTTTTGATCCCTGCCCGATTTCGCCCAGTAAGTTTCCTTCCGAAACCATGCAATTGTCAAAATATAATTCGGCAGTGTCAGAGGCCCTCCACATCATTTTCCCATGCATGGGTACCGTTTTAAATCCGGGAGTTCCTTTATCAACGATGATACAGCTAAACTCCTTTTTGCCATTTTTTTCACCGGTAACTGCCTGGACTGTTGACCCGATGGAAATTTCGGAAGCTCCGTTTGTGATAAAAATTTTTGAACCATCAATTATCCATTGACCATTTTCCCGGCGGGCTTTGGTTTTAGATCCCCTCGAATCGGAACCGGCGGTGGCTTCGGTTAAACCGAAACCCCATAATGCCTGACCCGAGCATAGGGGAGGGAGGTATTTTAGTTTTTGTTCTTCAGTGCCATAGTGGTAAATAGGTCCGATACCGAGCGAATTATGAGCCGCCAGTGTAGCTGCCTGTGAGCTGTCGATTCGTGCCAGTTCTTCCACGGCAATGATGTAAGATAAAGTGTCGAGTCCCTGCCCACCATATTCTTCAGGCAGGTACATCCCAAATAAGCCAAGTTCACCCATCTTTTTTGTTAAATCGATGGAGAATTCGGCTTTTTCATCAAGTTCCTGGGCAATTGGTTTAATTTCTAATTCAGCAAAGTCACGAACCGCTTCCCGGATCATTTTTTGTTCTTCACTTAAATTGAAATCCATAGTTTATTTATTTAGATTTGAAAATTATTTAATTTGAAGATTTTAAATATTATGCTGTTTTAGAGAATATTATTTTTTCTGAAAAATTTATAATCCGCCTTCGTACCGAAACTTCCGGATTCATACCGTTGATTATTCACATTAAGTGATAAATCTAATATTAAATGAAACGGCAAACCCCCATAAATTGAATCGATCCACGTACTTTTCTCTTAACTCACTTACCAGATAAATTTGAAAAACTTACGGTTAAGTTGGATCAAATTTCCACTTCAACAAACTACAAAATTGTCATTTTGCAGAAATCATTTCTTAATTTTCAAATTGACTCATTAACAAATCTTCAAATTGCCTTATTCAAGTTCAATCATCTGCGTCCCGGCTTCGATCATTGCATCCAGTTCTACAAGAACTTTTGCAATTGTTCCATCTCTTTTAACAGTGATATTGTTTTCCATTTTCATGGCATCAATTACAATCACCACCTCATCCTTTTTAACTTCCTGGCCTTCGTTAACTAAAATTTTAAATACCCTGCCCGGGATTGGAGAGATGATGAAGTTTTCTTCATTCACCGGAATTTCTTCTTCACCAACAGTATGTTCAGATTCGAGTAAATCATGTCGTTTGATCAAAAATTCACCACCATTAATTTCTACTTTGATCATTTCGTCTTCGGTTTTGGTGAAATTTGCGAAATAACTCTCTTTCCCGATTTTAAAATCCACTTCATTTTGTCCTAAATAAATGAGTTCACAGTCATATTCTTTATCATCAAAAATAAACTGATAAGTATCGTCTTCTGATTTATTGACTTCAATTTCATGGTCTTCTCCATTGAAATGGATTTGTAGCGTCATAAGGTTTCTCCAGTAACCAATGGCATTCCATACATCGTGTTTGGATTCCAGATATGTTTTCTCGCCTGTTTCTACGTTTAATGAATAAATCAAATAAGCGAGAATGGCAATTGGGTCTTCAACCTGATTTTTGTTGTAATTATTTCTGTTTGGAGCTTTATCTTCTTTCACCGTCGTTGAAGTTTTGGTTGTTGATACTGTTGTTGTTTGGGCATTGCGTAATTTATCGATTTCTTCTTCGAAGCGTTTTTTCGCCAATCCTGATTTATAGTCACGGTATTGTGTTTCGTGCATGGCAAATTCAAAAAGCTCTTCATCATCGGGCCCTGTTTCCCATCCGTTTTCTTTCATCTCTTTTCTGAATTTATCCAGTTCATCCGGATAAGCATCCTGTGGAACTCCTGTATAGAATTCCCGGTTTTGCGATTTAGCCAGTTCCAGAAGTTCGGGAGCGAGCGGTCCGGGTAAAGTTCCGGCCTTTCCTAAAATCAGATTCCAGGTATTTTCATCCATAATGGAATAACGCTCTTCTCCTTTCGATAACTGAACAATATTTAAAAGTGCAACATTTTTAACATATTGACTAAATGGCGTTACGAGTGGTGGATATCCCAGTTTAGGCCAAACATAGCTAACTTCATCAAATAATTTAATCAATAATTCATCTTCGGTAATTTCATTCTTACCGGCAGCTTTTAATGAATAATTAATGCCATCGTGAACACCCTTGAGGTCGGCCATCAAACTTCCCATCATCCCTCCGGGCAGCCCCGATTGTACCATCAACGAAGATAAGAACCTGTTTTTGGGATTGATAAAGAAACCAAGAAAGTCGTCAATAAAACTTTGGGTTAATGCACGCGCTTCCATATAGGCTTTCATATTGATTTCCGGGACATCGAAACCGGCATCTTTCAACATTGCCTGAATGGTAATAACGTCGGGATGCACCATTCCCCATGAAAGTGGTTCCATTGCTACGTCAACATAGTCAGCTCCTGCTTTGGCCACTTCAAGCATAGATGCAACAGAAAAACCCGGGCCCGAATGACCGTGATATTGAATCACAATATTGGGATGTTTCTTTTTAATAACCTGAACCAATTTTCCAAGTGTTGCTGGCCGGCCAATGCCTGCCATATCCTTCAAACAAATTTCATCTGCGCCATACTCAATCACACGGTCGGCTAATTGGGCATAATAATCAACGGTATGTATGGCCGAATTAGTGATACTCAGTGCCGCCTGTGAAATCATCCCGGCTTCTTTGGCATATTTTACGGAAAGTTCAAGATTACGATGATCATTCAATCCACAAAATGACCTGGAGATATCTGTTCCCTGTGCTTTTTTTACTTTGTACATGAGTCGTCGAACATCTTTAGGCACCGGAAACATACGGATACCGTTTAAGGCACGTTCGAGCATATGTGTTTGTATTCCTACATCATTAAATGGCTGGGTCCATTCACGAACTGCAACATTCGGATTTTCGCCGTATAACAAATTAACTTGTTCAAATGCACCCCCATTGGTTTCCACCCTTGCAAAACAGCCCATATCAATAATTACAGGTGCAATCTTTTTTAACTGATCAATCCTGGGTACATATTTTCCGGATGATTGCCACATATCTCTGTAAACTAGGCTGAATTTAATGCTTCTTTTCTTCATTATTATTGTAATATATATTAGTATTTAACCCAACCGGGCTTCCTCTTTTCAAGGAAAGATGCCATTCCTTCCTGTCCTTCTTCTGAAGCCCGTAGTTCGGCTATTAAATTTGCGCTGTAATTTATCGATTCTTCAAAATCATATTTATTACAAATATTGTAAATAAGTTTTTTACATGCCGACATGGCATGCGGGCCGCTGCTTAATAGTAACTGAACCATTTTCTGAGCAGCCTGGTCAATTTCCTCAGCAGAATGTGCCGAATTAGCCAGTTGATAATCTGCGGCTTCTGTTCCTGAAAATCTTCTTCCGCTCAACATTAAATCCCTGGCCCTGAATTCTCCAATTCTTTTCACAACATAAGGTGAAATGGTTGCAGGAGCAATTCCCAGTTTTACTTCAGAAAATGCAAATTTTGCATCTTCGGTACAAAATACATAATCGCATGCGGCAAGCAGCCCGTTTGCACCTCCGATGGCTGCACCCTGCACAACTGCTATCGTGGGTTTAGAACAGGTGTATATGCTGTTAAAGCATTTGGCAAGTTTTAAACTATCTTCATAATTTTCATCAAAGCCAAATTCTGCAATGCCCTTCATATAATTTAAATCAGCTCCGGCACAAAATGATTTTCCCCTTCCTTTTAATAATAGAATTCTGACATCGGCCATATTATTAACCGTTTCGACACATTCAATGATTTCTGAAATCATTTCGGCATTCATGGCATTGTGTTTGTCAGGCCTGTTTAGCCAAAGCGTACCAATTTGGTCGATAAGTTCAAATTCAATATTATTAAAAATTTTCATTTTATATAAAATTTACATCCTGAAGACCCCAAACTTTGGTTCACCGAAAGGTTTGTTCAATGAGCTGGAAATTCCCAATGCAATTACTTTACGTGTATTTACAGGGTCAATAATTCCATCGTCCCATAATCTGGCAGTGCTAAAATATGCCGATCCTTCATGATCATATTTTTTAATGATTTGGTTCCTCAAGGCATCAATTTCTTCCTTCGGCATTTCTTTGCCCCTGGCTTCATATTGATCCTTTTTAACTGTAATCAATACATTGGCAGCCTGACGTCCGCCCATTACCGAAATTTTGGCATTTGGCCACATGAACAACAGGTTTGGGTTATAAGCCCGGCCGGCCATTCCATAATTGCCGGCACCAAACGATCCGCCAAATATGTACCAGTTTTGCACCGTCTTTGGCAATTCCCCTTCGTTCATATTCTTTCCCAACGATAAACCCGGTAATGTTTTGCATAAAAAGAAGTGGTATTTTACGGGCGGTACATAATTCAATAAAGTGGGCTCCTTTTAATGATGACTCATTAAATAGAATTCCTTTGTTGGCAATAATTCCAACCGGATAACCCATAATCCTGGCAAATCCGGTAATTAAGGTTTTGCCATACCTGGCTTTGAATTCATGAAATTTACTTCCGTCGACCATTCGCATGATAATTTCCAGCGGATCAACCATTTTCCGGAAATCTATGGGAGCAATACCATAAAGTTCTTTCGGATCATAAGCAGGCTCTTCAATGGGGCTTAAATCCAAAACCTGTTTAACATTTTTGTCGAGGTTTTGGAAAATGTTGCGGCAAATTTGAATGGCATGAACATCATCATCGGCATAATGATCGGCAACACCCGAATGACTGGTATGCACATCGGCTCCTCCAAGCTCTTCAGGGGTTACTACCTCGCCGGTTGCTGCCTTGACCAATGGAGGTCCTCCCAGAAAAATAGTCCCCTGGTTTTTCACAATGATGGTTGCATCGCTCATGGCCGGAACATAAGCTCCTCCTGCGGTACATGATCCCATTACAATTGCAATTTGTGGAATTCCCATGGCCGACATTCGTGCCTGGTTATAGAAAAACCTGCCAAAATGATCTTTATCTGGAAATACATTGGCTTGTTCAGGTAAAAATACACCTCCGGAATCAACCATGTATACACAGGGTAAATTGTTTTCCATGGCGATTTCCTGTGCCCTCAGATGTTTTTTGATGGATTCTTTAATATAAGTTCCACCTTTAACAGTTGCGTCGTTTGCGATAATTATGGTTTCGCGTCCATTAATCACCCCGATACCGGTAATAATTCCGGCAGAAGGGTGTCCGTTATCATACATGCCATAAGCAGCTAAGGCAGAAAGTTCCAGAAAAGGTGTGTTTGGATCGATGAGTTTATCAATTCTTTCACGGGCCAGTAATTTACCCCTTTCTTTATGTTTTTTAACAGCTGAATCAGATCCGCCACTCTTAACTTCTTTGTAGATTGTTTTATACTCGTTTAATAGCTTTAAAAAATCTTCTTTGTTCTTGTTAAACTCATCAGAGTTTACGTCAATTTTAGTTTCTAGCTTAAACACGTCTCAAATTTTTAGTTTGACTATATTTTCCTTTAATGATGCTATTTATCAAATATTTTGTATTTTTACTTCAGTTGTTAGCAGATTAACAACTCAACTTTTGTAAGATGCAAGTATAACGAAAATTTTGGTCAATTGAAAATTTTCAGTTTCCATTATCAGAAAATGAAGGGCGGTTGATCAAGCATATTATGACGCAGGTTAATAACTGCAATGAAGGGCATTTAAAGTTAAAAATCCAAATAGCATTTAAACAAATCAATAAAAAAAATAAGTATGAATTATCCTAAAAAAGTAACTATTGGAGATATAACCGTAAGAGACGGTTTTCAGCATGAAGAAAAATTTATCCCAACCGAAGCAAAACTATGGGTACTGGAACAGTTAATTCTGGCAGGGTTTAAGCACATTGAATCAACAAATTTTGGAAACCCCAAGGGAATGCCACAATTTAAGGATGCCGATAATTTGATGAAAATGCTTCACAAGATCAGTTTGATCATCAAACAACTATAGTAACAC
>CAYNTB010000009.1:8094-16825 GCA_964399905.1 uncultured Bacteroidales bacterium
GTGATGTTTCTGTGACTGCCATCACAATCCGTGAAAGAGCAATTGAAAGAGCTATTCAGGCTAAAAAGGATGGTTATGGCCCCGACAGGGTTCTGGTAATGGTTTCGACCAGTGAATCTCATCAGCGGAAAAACTCGGGCCTTGGTATCGAAGACTATTTTAAGATGTGCGAAGAATGGATTCCGAAATGTCATGATGCCGGAATCAAAGTAAATGGCACTGTTAGTACGATTTGGGGCTGCCCGATTGAAGGGCCAACCGAAATGTCGAAAGCGATTGAATTTACAAAACGCTGGTTTGATATCGGAGCCAATGATGTTGAACATGCAGATCATGATGGTTCTGCTTCACCCGACAGGGTCTATAAATATTATTCAATGCTTTTAGATGCCATTCCAAAACCAGAAAAACACATCGTTCATTTTCATGAAACCAGGGGCTGGGGGCTTGCAAATGTGCTGGCTGCTTTACAAGCCGGAATGACCAATTATGAATCTACAATGGGCGGTATCGGTGGCCAACCTGCTAATTTCGTTAGTGGAGTGCCGGTTTCAGGAACTGGTTCTTATTATTATAAAGATCCCAAGGCGGTAGGTTTGGTTTCAACAGAAGATATGGTTGTGATGATGGATGAAATGGGGATTGATACCGGTTTGGATGTAGATAAGGTATTGGAAATTGGCCGAATGGTTGAAAGAATCGTAGGGCGTCCCTTACGTTCCGAATCAATTAATAACGGAAGGATACCTAAAGAATTATCAGGTCGAAAATAATTGAAAAATTTTAGGAAAAGGTGTCATTCTTTCATCTGCAATGACACCTTTTTTAATTAGTTTTGGTTGATGATTAAAATAATAGAAACCGTTAGGGATGGTTTTCAGGGAATCGGGACAATGATTCCTACGCCTAAAAAAATTGAATTCATCAACATCTTGCTTAAGGCAGGCTTTGAGGCTGTTGATTTGGGTTCTTTTGTTTCGAAAACGGCTATTCCCCAAATGGCTGATACAGCAGAGGTAATAAAATGCCTTGATTTTAAGGATACAAAAAGCAAATTAATGGTTCTTGTGGCGAACAGAAAAGGTGCTGAACTTGCTTCAGAATTTGAAGAAATTGATCAGTTGATTTATCCCTTTTCAGTTTCTGAAACATTTCTTAAAAAAAATATCAATGCGGATTTTGGAAAAGCTGAAAATCAAATTGATGAAATTCTGAATGTATGCCTGAAAAGCCAAAAAGAATTGATCGTTTATTTATCTATGGCATTTGGAAATCCTTATTCCGATCCCTGGAGCCTTGATATTATTCATGAATGGATCAGGAAATTGGCAAACAAAGGGATCAGAATTATTCCATTGTCTGATATTACAGGCGAATCTACCCCCAAAAATATTCAGGAAGTGTTTTCCTCAATTATCCCGGCATACCCGAAGATTGAATTTGGATTTCACCTGCATGCCAATCCCAATGAATGGCAACATAAAATTGATGCAGCTTATCAATCGGGTTGCAGAAGGTTTGATTCGGTGCTGGGAGGCCTGGGTGGTTGCCCCATGACCGGCTATGAATTACTGGCAAATGTGGATACCCATGCTTTGCTTCGTTATTTTAATGACAACGGCCTCAAAACCTGTATAAATGAAAATAATTTACTACAGGCCAAAATCTTATTGGATAAAATTTTGATTAGATAATCTCACTAAGTTTAAAAGTTTCTTTCACTTTAACCCCTTTTTCAGTCATCTCAAGGCTGCAGCATTCGTGATACAAATCGTGTTCAAAAAACAATATGGTTTCTGTTTCCATGGCTTCTTTAAAAAAGCGTTCGCGGTCTTTTAACGTAACCAGTGGTTTTGTATCATAAGCCATGATCCAGGGCATGGGGATATGTGCCGTTGATGGGAACAGGTCTGCGGCATAAGCAATGGTTTTTCCATTTACTTTTATGTGCGGAATGATTTGGCCCTGTGTATGACCGTTAAAAATTTTAGCAAATATATTCGGAATAATTTCTCCTTCTTCTTCAACCACATTCAATTGTCCGCTCTCTTCGATCGGGAAAATATTTTCTTTCAGAAACGAAGCTTTTTCTCTCCGGTTTGGATTTGTGGCCCAATCAAATTGATCGCGACTGACCCAATATCGTGCATTTTTAAAAGTTGGAACCAATGTTCCGGCTTCATTATACTTAATGCTTCCCCCACAATGATCGAAATGCAAATGTGTTAATAACATATCGGTGATATCATCGGGGGTATATCCATGTTTTTTTAAAGAAGATTCTAAAGTAGCATCTCCATTTAGATAATAATGTTTAAGGAATTTTTCATCTTGTTTGTCGCCAATTCCGTTATCGATCAAAGTTATCCTTTCTCCATCATCAATTAGCAGACAGCGCATCGACCAGTTGCAGAGGTTATTCTCATCGGCCGGATAGACTTTGTTCCACATCACTTTAGGAACGACACCAAACATGGCTCCGCCATCCAATTTTAAATTTCCGGTTTCTATTGCAAATAATTTCATATTTATTAATTTTTTTAAGTCAAATGATTAAGAGCATAAACATAAGCCCCGATTGAAGTGGCTTGCGAAGTGCCCAATTTACTTATTCCCACCCCAATTTTCTTTACCGGATCGTAATCCTGTAGATCACGACTGAAGGGTACTTTTATTTTTCCTGATGAACTTGTAATAAATTTCTTTAGGCCGTTTTCCGTTTCAAGGTTGCATACGAGTAATTCGGTTCGGCTTATTTGTTGATGACTAAAAGTAGTCAATTTCGAATTCATTTCATCCACCAGAGCCTGAAGAAATAATGGATGCGCACCGGATAATCCTCCACCAATTACAACCAGTCCATCAATGAGGGTAACCGAATTAGCAAGCGAATCACCTGCCACAATCGCCATTTCTTCAAATGCTTTTTTTGCTGCATTTTGATTCCCGGCCATATGACCGATGCCTATTTTATAAATGGTTTCCGGTTCAGGGGTTATATTCATATCCAGGTTTGCTTCACGGGCATAAACCCTCTTTATTCCACGAATACTTACACTGTCTTCAGAATTTGTTTGTGGATATAATTTATTTCTGATTCTGCTTATTTCAACACCAGCAGAATTATCTCCCAAAAACATTTGCTGGTTAATGGCAATTCCGCCTCCAAAACCAGTTCCAAGGGTGATTCCGAAGAGGTTTTTAAACTGTTTTGGATTCCCGTTTTTTTTAAGTAAAGCGTTTATTTCGGGCAATATCCCTGCAACGGATTCGCCCAGGGTAAATAAATCACCATCGTTATTAATAAATACAGGCAGCTTGAAATGATTTTCAAGCATTGCTTTAAGGGCTACACCTCCCCTGAATTCGGGTATATTAGCCAAATCACCAATGATCCCGTTCTTATAATCGGCAGGTCCCGGGAAACTAAAACTAATTGCAACAGCTTTTTGTTCTGCCAGTTGCTGAAGCTGTCCAAATCCATCAATGATAACAGTTAATATCTGTTCAAGTTTTAATCCTTTAATTTGCTTATTTATTGGTTTGAATAACTCTTTACCACTTTGCATGGCCGAAAAAACAAAGTTTGTTCCTCCGGCATCAAGGGTCAGAATAATTCTTTTATCTTTTAAATAGTTCATGAATAAATAAATAAAGGCGTAAAATTAGGAATTATTTTAAAAAAAACGGCCTGCCAAATTTGGCAGGTCCGTTGGATGCAAGATATATATGGAAGAAAGCTTGTTAGTTTAAAGCTTTCTGTTGGATGCCTGTCCGTTTTTCCACCTTACGGTAGTTGAGTTTCATGCTGAAATATTCATTGCTCATTATGATTGAAATATTGTCTTCATTCGATTCAATGATTTCATATTTTGGATTGACCGAACCAGATTTTAAATCCCTGTAAACAAATGGGCCAAATGGATTGCATTCAATTACAAAATAATTATCCAGTCCGTCGCGGCCATCATAATAGGGGCCACCAGGTTCACCGTAATTGACCCAGATTTCATAATCCACTTCCCAGGCATAATCCAGCCAACCATATCCATCCCAAAGGGATCCATCATAATACATATTATAAATTCCAGGTTCTATTCGATAATACTCATTCCAGTAAAAATATTGAGGGATGGCAAAGGTACCAGGTTCAATATATTCCGGTTCAGCTTCGCTCCAACTTAAAGCAAGATATGCCCTCCCGTCAAAGCCATCATAACCCCAGTAACTTTTACTGCAAGAGTTCAGGGATAGCATTAAAATCCCTACAATTACAATCTTAAAAAACGTGACCTTAAAATGCCGCTGTCTGAATTGATATGTTATTTTAGTTTTCATGACATCTATCTTTAATTAACAAATACGGGCCCACTCATCTTTATCCAAATAATGTGCCAATGTTTTATTTTATAATTTTTGTAAGATTGGGTATGATTATTGTATTTTTATAAAAATTATGGATTTATTACAGGGTAAGTATCGATTTAACAATCAAATTAAAACATAGGTATTTACTTTCTTACGTACAAATTTATTAATGACCTCAAAAAACTTTAGAAATGAACTGGAAAATAATCATCATTATCGCGCTATCATTAATAATGGTAGAAACAACAAACGCAAATGACAAACAAAAGAAAATAACTGTAAGTGGCTATATTACAGATGGAGACGATAACCGTTTGGAAGGGGTATCAATAATTGTTGATGGTGTAACCTTAGACAAAACAAGCAACCGTAAAGGATTTTATAAAATAAAAGTTAGCCCCGATATTGAAACAATTATGGTTTATTCATTATTGCATGGAGGGCTTGAAGTAGAATTCACGGGCCGGACAAAAATTGATTTCATACTTGCTCCAAGTACACTTCCCGAAGGCAAATTTATTACAAAAGAACAATTGGTTGATATTGGTTATGGGACTGTTAAAAAAGGTGACTTGACATATAGTTCCGGATCTATTGAAAATGAAGAATCAAAAGTGCCAAAATACAGTAATATTTTTGACATGATTGCCGGACAAGTGCCAGGTGTGGTAGTGAATGGAAGCTCGATCGTTATAAGGGGAGCAAGTTCTGTAGCCGGAGATTCCCAGCCTCTTTTTTTAGTGGATGGAATTTCTACATTGTCCATTGATATGATCAATCCTGCAGATGTTAAATCTATTGATGTTTTAAAAGGATCGGCCGCTGCAATTTATGGCACAAGGGGTGCCAATGGTGTCATTCTTATTAAAACAAAAAGAGGTTCCGATAAGAAGTAAAATTAATATTTTCAATAAAAACCTTTAAAATCAATAAAATGAAATGGAAAACAATCCTCTTAATTGTTCTTGCAATTATTGTTGTAGACAATTTAAACGCTCAGAGTAAAAAGAAGAAAATTACTGTAAGTGGTTATGTAACGGATGCGAATAAAAACCCAATTGAACGCGCTTCCATAATTATTGACGATGTTCAATCGAAAGAATTTACAAACAAAAAAGGTTTTTATAAAATTAAAATTGATCCTGACACCAAAACGATCACTGCTTTTTCTATAAAACATGGGGGCATCGAGCTTGATTTTACTGGTCATACAAAAATTAATTTTGAACTGTTGCCAGATTCGACAAACGAAAATTATATCAGCCCGGAAGAAGCTGTGCAATACGATTATGGATATGGCAAAATTGACAAAAAACAAAGCAGCTACAGTATTGGCCAGGTTGAGGATGAACAAATTGAGAATAACAGTTATACAGATATCTATCAGATGATAAAAGCGCGTATTCCCGGTGTATATGTCAACGGTAGAATGATAATCATCAGGGGATTGTCCTCAATGAATGCCCAGGGGAATCCATTGTTTGTTGTTGATGGATCAGAAGTTAGCAGCATCGATTCTTTAAACCCAAGAGACGTTAAGTCTATTTCTGTTTTGAAAGGATCTGCAGCGGCTATTTATGGTTCAAGAGGTACTATGGGTGTAATTGTAATTACAATGAAAACAGGCGCAAACAGTAAAGAATAAAATATAGATATCGCTTGATCATCCATCTCAAAAAATGCATCTGAAGCTAAAAGAACAGAAGCGGAATTTTTGGTAGGCGACCTAAATTCTTATCACTTTTAATGGGCTTCCAGCCAATTGTTCCCGGTATTCATATCCACTACAATTGGAACTTCCATTTTTATTGCGCTTTTCATATTGTGTTCAACAATGGTTTGCACCAAAGGAAGTTCATCCTTTAAAGTATCAAAAACCAATTCGTCATGAACCTGAAGGATCATTTTTGATTTTAATTGTTGCTTCTGAAATTCATCATGTATCCGGATCATCGCAATTTTGATCATGTCAGCTGAAGAACCCTGGATGGGGGCATTGATGGCATTTCGTTCGGCAAATCCGCGTACCATTGCATTGGCCGAATTTATATCTGTCAAATACCTTCGCCTTCCCATGATTGTTTCCACATACCCCTTTTCCCGGGCAATGCTTATGGTCGCTTCCATATAATCTTTTATCCCTTTGTAAAGTTTAAAATATTGATTGATAATCTCGGCGGCCTCCTTTCTTTGAATTCCGAGCCGTTCGGACAAACCAAAAGCGGAAATTCCGTAAACGATTCCGAAATTGACCATTTTGGCATTTCTTCGCATATCTTTAGAAACCTGATCGAGTGCTACCCCGTAAACTTTTGATGCTGTGGCAGTATGTATATCAATTCCTGCTTTAAAATCTGCAATCATTTCAGGGTCTTTGCTCAGTTCGGCAATGATCCGTAATTCGATTTGTGAATAATCGGCAGCAAATAATATATGGTCATTATCTCTTGGAATAAAGGCTTTCCTGATTTCACGTCCTTTTTCTGTCCGGATCGGAATATTCTGAAGATTGGGATTTTGAGAACTGAGCCTTCCGGTTGAGGCAACTGTTTGCATATATGAAGTATGAATCCTGCCATCACGCGGATTTACCATGGCCGGCAAGGTATCAACATAGGTTGATTTTAACTTGCTAAGGGATCTGAAATCCAAAATTTCAGAAATAATGGGATGTTTTTTTACAAGTTTTTGTAAAATGTCTTCACCGGTTGAGTACTGTTTGGTTTTGGTCTTTTTCGGATTATCGATTATTTTTAAACGATCAAATAATATTTCGCCGAGTTGCTTTGGAGAAGCAATATTAAATTCCTGACCGGCGTGTTCATAAATGGTATCACGAATTCGAAGAATTTCCTGGTGTAATTCTTCAGAATACGTTTTAAGCGTTTCAATATCAAGTTTAACTCCTTCGGTTTCCATCGAAACCAGGACCGGAATTAATGGACTTTCAATGTTCTTATATAATTCTGAAACACCTGATTCGCCAAGCTTTGGCTTAAAAATTTCAGCCAGCTGCAGGGTGATGTCAGCATCTTCACAGGCATATTCAACCAATTGTGAAATTTTGTGCTTTTGTACCTCCCTCATGTTCAGTTGATGGCCCCGTCTTTTATCCGTTATTTCATCATAACTGATGGTTTTGTAATTCAGATAGGTATCGGCTAAATAGTCCATCCCATGCCTTAAATCGGGTTCAAGTAAATAATGGGCTATCATGGTATCAAAAAGTGGTCCTTTAACTTCAATATCATACCACTTTAGCATACTCATATCAAATTTGATATTCTGTCCTGTTTTTTCAATTTTTTCATTCTCAAACAAGGGCTTGAATGCTGATAGTACCTTTACGCAATCATTATAATTATCGGGCAGTGGAACATAAAAAGCTTCACCGGGCCTGTATGCAAAAGACAAACCAACCAACTCTGCCTTATTGGGATCCTTATCCGTCGTTTCTGTATCGAAACAAAATAAAGGTTTGTCTGATAGTTTTTTAATTAATTTATGTTGTTCAGTTTCTGTGTCAACAAGTATATAGGTATGCGAAACCGTTGATATATCATTTTTGTTTGAAATTATATTTTCTTCTTCAGGTAATTCGCTGAACAAATCAGGCTGGCTCGTTGTATTTTGGATTTTCTCTGTTGGTTGCTGAAGCGATTGATCCGTAAAAAACCTTTTTGCAAATTGTCTGAATTCCAATTCTTCAAATAAAGCTTTTAACGCCTCCATATTCGGTTCTTCAGTCACCAGTTTATCTTCATCAAACTCAATAGGAACATCCAAAATAATGGTAGCCAATTGTTTGGACATAAGTGCCTGTTCGCTGTATTTTTCTACATTTTCCTTTTGTTTTCCTTTAAGTTGATCGGTGTTTTTTAATAGGTTTTCGATGTTTTCAAATTCTGAAATAAGTTTTGAAGCTGTTTTTTCACCGATTCCTGGAACTCCTGGAATATTATCAGACACATCACCCCACAACCCCAGAATATCAATGAACTGTTCGGGTCTTTTTATACCGTATTTTTCGCAAATCTCAGGAACCCCTAAAATTTCAGGTTTGTTGCCCATGCGGGCAGGTTTATACATATAAATATGATCAGATACCAATTGCCCGAAATCTTTATCCGGGGTCATCATATAAGTGGTAAATCCTTTCTTTTCTGCTTTTTTTGAGAGGGTGCCAATGATGTCATCGGCCTCATAACCTTCAAGTGAAAGAAGGGGGATATTAAAAGCTTCGATCAATTTAAGTATATATGGAATGGCTAACGAAATGTCTTCGGGCATGGCTTCCCTGTTGGCTTTATATGCAGAAAAATCTTCATGTCGAACGGTTGGTGCTTTAGTGTCGATAGCAATT
>CAYNTB010000010.1:0-14423 GCA_964399905.1 uncultured Bacteroidales bacterium
GTAGTGGATTGTGTAAACTTTTCTATCTTTTTTCTAACTTCGCAGCCTGAAAGAAAAAAACCAATCATCAAGGATATAAGGAAATAATCATGGATTATAAATTTTTGGAAATAGAACCGAAGTGGCAAAAATACTGGAGCGATCATAAAACCTTCAAGGTTACAGAAAATTATTCAAAGCCGAAGTATTATGTATTGGATATGTTTCCTTATCCTTCCGGAGCTGGATTGCATGTAGGGCACCCATTGGGTTATATCGCATCTGATATTTATGCACGATATAAGCGACAAAAAGGATACAATGTTCTTCACCCCATGGGTTATGATGCTTATGGATTGCCTGCTGAACAATACGCCATTCAAACCGGTACGCATCCCGAAATTACCACCAATAAAAATATTGAACGATATCGGGAGCAATTGGATAAAATTGGTTTTTCGTTCGATTGGGACCGTGAGGTAAGAACCTGTGATCCGGCATACTATAAGTGGACGCAATGGACATTTATCCAGTTATTCAATTCATGGTTTAATAAGGATACCAATAAAGCAGCTAAAATTGAAGATTTGGTGGCTGTTTTCAGGAAGGAGGGAAACAAAAACATCAATGCGGCCTCAGAGTACCAGGATGTTTTTAGTGAAGCGGACTGGAATGCCATGGATGAAAAAACGCAACAAGAATTGTTGATGAATTATCGCCTTGCCTATCTTTCGGATACGATGGTTAACTGGTGCCCGGAATTGGGAACTGTTTTGGCCAACGATGAAGTAAAAGAAGGCTTGTCGGAAAGGGGAGGCCATCCGGTTGAACGCAGGTTGATGAAACAGTGGTCGCTGAGAATTACTGCTTATGCACAAAGATTACTTGATGGATTGGATCAAATTGAATGGTCCGATTCTATAAAGGAAATGCAGCGAAATTGGATTGGAAAGTCAAATGGTGCAACGGTATATTTCAAAATAAGTGGACACGAGGGGCTTTTGGAAGTTTTTACAACAAGGCCCGATACATTATTTGGAGCAACCTATATGGTTTTGGCACCGGAACATAATTTGGTTGAAAAAATTACTGCTCCCGAACAAGAAGCAGAAGTTTTAAGGTATGTACATTGGGCAAAAAACCGCTCTGAGCGGGAACGCCAATCCGAGGTGAAAAATATTAGCGGGGTATTTACAGGGGCTTACGGAATAAATCCGTTGAACGGAAAAGAAATACCGATCTGGGTGGCTGATTATGTGTTGGCAGGATATGGCTCGGGTGCAATTATGGCAGTTCCTGCGCACGACAGCCGGGATTATGCTTTTGCAAAACATTTCGAATTACCTATCGTACAGGTGGTTTCTGGTGGAGATGTTTCAACGGAATCCTATGATGCGAAAGAAGGTAAAATGATAAATTCCGGATTCCTTGATGGGATGGAAGTTAAAGATGCAATACTGGCCACAATTGAGAAAATAGAAGAAATGGGATGTGGATTCGGAACCGTAAATTATCGATTGCGAGATGCCATCTTCAGCCGTCAGCGTTATTGGGGCGAGCCTTTTCCAATATATTATAAAAATGGAATTCCATATACATTAAATGAAGATCAATTGCCTTTAACCCTCCCCGAGGTTGATAAATATTTACCTACAGAATCGGGGGAGCCACCCCTGGCAAGGGCCAAAAACTGGAAAACAAAAGAAGGTTATCCGCTTGAAACCAATACCATGCCCGGATTTGCCGGTTCGAGTGCTTATTATTTGCGCTATATGGATCCGCATAACGACAAAGAATATTTTTCAAAAGAAGCCAATGAATACTGGCAGGACGTTGATTTGTATATTGGAGGAGATGAACATGCGGTTGGACACCTGCTTTACTCCCGTTTCTGGAACAAGTTTTTATTTGATATCGGACTGGTTAAAAAAGATGAACCTTTTAAAAAATTAATAAACCAGGGAAAAATCCAGGGACGTTCAAGTTTTGTTTACAGGATCAATCACGAAAAGTATGCTGAGCATTTACTTTGGGAACTGATCAAAAAACTTGGGATGGATAAAGAAATTATCAGGAATTATCAGGACGGTCGTCGTAAATTCGATTTTTATCATCAGAAGGAAAAAGTAATTGTTGAAATAAAGAGCCAGGCAAAGCTCGAAAAGCTGGAAACTTCCTACGAAAAATATATTCAGGGGACGGACAAGAGACTTATTTTGATCCCGATTGCCAATATTTTGGAAGATACCGAAAGAGCCATTATGGAAGCGATAGAGGCATTTGATCATTTGAATAAGGGCGTGGTTTTTAACCGTTATGAAATTCGGGAATTAAAACCCATTTTCGTTTCAAAAAACGTGAAGGGCAGAAGTGAATTTTCCACCCCGATACATGTTGATATAAGTTTTGTTGATAACGATATTTTGGATACGGAAGCCTTTAAAAAATGGAGGCCCGAATTTACTGATGCCGAATTTATTCTCGAAGATGGGAAATATATTTGTGGTTATGAGATCGAAAAAATGTCGAAATCGAAACACAATGTTCAAAACCCCGATCAACTGATCGAGAAATATGGAGCCGACACCCTCAGGCTTTACGAAATGTTCCTTGGACCACTGGAATATCACAAACCCTGGGATACCAAGGGAATTGAAGGGGTATTTCGCTTTATGAAAAAATTGTGGCGACTTTACCATAATGATGAGAATAATTTTAATGTTTCGGATGATGAGCCCAACAGGGATGAATTAAAAACGCTGCATAAAACCATTAAAAAAGTAAAAGAGGATATTGAACGTTTTTCATTTAATACGGTAGTCAGCACTTTTATGATTGGCGTAAATGAACTGACCGACCTCAAATGCAATAAGCGCAAAATACTTGAGCCCTTAACCATTATGATTTCTTCCTATGCTCCCCACATTGCCGAAGAATTATGGTCGTTGCTCGGACATCATGAAACCATTACTTATGCAGATTTCCCCGAATGGAATGAAGCGTACATCAAAGAAGATTCTGTGATATACCCAGTTTCATTTAATGGTAAAATGCGTTTTAAAATTTCACTTCCTGCTGATATGAGTGTAAGCGAGGTTGAGAAATCAGTGCTTGAAGCTGAAGAAGCCCAAAAGTGGATCGAAGGCAAAACTCCTAAAAAAGTAATTGTAATCCCCCAAAAAATTGTGAATATCGTTATTTAAAATTTATCATTGGTCGGATCGAAACATCTTTTGACCGTCTGGAATCAAGATTAAAGTATTTGTTGTAAAAGCATTTACATAAGGGAATGAATTTTGTAAGTTTATTCTGAATTAACGTAATCATGAAAAAGTACATCCTCACTATATTATTGTTTGCATATATTGGCAATGGTTTTTTATTGGCACAAAATGCGAATCACAAAAAATGGCAACAAATTGATTCATTATTGAAGATCGGGCTGCAAAAAACTGCCGGAACTGAAATCGATAAATTATATCTGTCCTCCAAAAAAAGAGGAGATATCGCGGATTTTATCCAAGCTGTATTTTACAAGTCAGAGCTGGCCATAATGAGCAATAATCTACCCGGTTTTATTGAGCTCCTTGAACAAGAAATCATAAATTCATCCAATCCGAATAAGCAGATTTTGCAGTCTGTTGCTGCTGCCTCTTATGCCCGGCATTATTCGGACGGCCGTTGGGAAATAAATGAACGGACAAAGGTTCGGAATGGCCGTGATTTGCCAATTACTGAATGGACAAAAGAAAATTATTTTGATAAAATCATCAACCATACGGATGCTTCACTTCTGGAAGCAACCAAAACAGCAAGTGTGATTCTGGATGAAGACCTCATAGTTATGGCCGATTCCACCATGAATCTGAAAAACTTGTCCTTATTTGAATTACTGGCTTATCGTGCTATTCAGTCTTTATCTGCTTTTATGAATGAAAGTGAAAACCATGAAGCAGAAATAAATCCGAATCCAAAATTAATGACCCTCTATCCTGATTTTATTAAACTGGATTTCACCAAAATCAATACATATGATTTTAGGTTTCAGGTACTGAAGAATTATCAAAAATTATTAAAATTTCAGCTTCAAAAAAAAGACAATAAGGCCATTCTTTACACCGATTTAAATCGATTAAGGTTTATTAAAGAAGTTTTTTATCATTCGGAACAATATGATGCGGATTATTTATCTGTGTTAAACAAAATGGCTGAGCAAAATAAAAAATCAGAAATTGTTACTTCAGTCTATTACGAAATTGCAAACACCTATTTTAAGAGGGGTCAGAAATACCAACCTTATGAATATCCCGAATACCAATGGGAATTCAAAAAAAGTTTAGAATTTGCTCAATTGGCAATCCGGGCTTTTCCATCAACTGCCGGGGCAAAGGATTGCCAGGAACTGATTAAAGCAATTCACAACCCCTTACTTGAAATTACGACCAGGGCAGAATATTTACCGGATCATCCGATCCTGGCTTCGCTCACATATCAAAACCTGGATCAGGTTTATCTGAGGCTCGTTCCAGTTGGACATCTGAATTTTGTGAATAAATTTGACCGCCTCTATGGGAAAGAAAGCATTCAGGCATTGAAAAAATACCCGATTTTTGATGAGTGGAAACAGGAACTGCCCAATCCGGGAGATTTTCAAGCCCATAATGTTCAGATACGAATTCCGGATGTTCCCAACGGATTTTATTTTTTGCTAGCATCTTCATCTCCTGATTTCGAAGAGCCATCTCTTATTTCCACAAATTATTTTGAGGCAACAAAAATCGGATTCATTCAAAGAAGGGATAAAGCAGGTGCGATCGATATTTTTGTTCTGGATCGCTTAAGCGGAGAGGCACTTAAAAATGTAAAACTCGATATTCAGTCCGTTAAAAACAACGCTGACACTGAAAAATGGAAAACCGAACAAACATTCTTCAGCGATAAAAACGGTTATATACGGATTACGGGATTGGAAAAATCATGGTACCAGAATTTTTGTTTTTCCTATAAAAATGACACCCTGATCAAAAAAAACACATATCAGGGAGCACCCATAATGGTTGAAAAAAGTTATTCTCAAACAAATTTTTTTACCGACAGAAGTATTTATCGCCCCGGACAAACGGTGTATTTTAAAGGAATAATTTATCAGTTGAAAGAGGGTAAGTATACAATTTCGCCCGGCAAAAATACAGTCATTAAACTATTCGATGCTTCCCAAAAAGAAATTAAAAGTATTCAATTAAAAACCAACGAATTTGGATCGTTCCATGCGTCATTTGTAATCCCAGAGAATTTACTGAATGGTCAATTTTCAATTGGTAATGAGAATGGGCGCAGCTTTTTCGCAGTGGAAGCATATAAGCGGCCCGGATTTGAGATTAGTTTTGATACCATTGCAGGACAATTTAAGCTGAATGATTCGGTTACCGTTAGCGGTACCATCAAAACTTTTTCAGGGCATTCGGTTACAGGAGCCGATTTGAACTACAAAGTTTCACGAAGTGATTTTTTGCCTTTTCCTGTTTATTCGCAAAATCTTAACGACAAACAACTATCATTTGGCAAAATAAAATCAGATGATAAGGGTAAATTTAAAATAACCTTCTTTGCGAATGGAAACAGGGAAAAAGATTCTCCATCAACTCAAAACTTTAATTTCAGGATTGAAGTTACGGCAACAGATTTAAATGGAGAAACCCAAACCGCAGTAAACTCAATTCATCTTGCCACACCAAAGATGACTATAATTTGTGGTTTGGCCGAAAAAGTTGACAATACAATTACCAGTAAACTTCCGGTTGAGGTGCGGAATTTATACAACATTCCACAAATTGTTAATGTAGAAGCAAGTATCTATAAATTGAGTAATTCGCCCCGAAGTTTTAAAGAGAGGGAATGGATGCGGCCCGATCAATTTCTTACGGACCGGGAAACTTTTTACACCTATTTTCCTGATGAACAATATGATAATGAAAAAAGTGTGGAAGACATGGATCTTGATTATCAGGTTTATCAGGCTGAAATGAATACCGGAGAAGCCGACGGATTTGAATTGGCTGATATTAAAAGCTGGGAACCTGGATATTACAAATTAATTTTATCAAGCAGGGATCAATTTGATGAAGAAGTGGTACTGGAGCGGTATTTTACGCTATACAGTTCAAAAACAAATCAAATGCCGATTCCGGAAATTGATTGGTTTGTGCTTGAAAATAATCAAATAACCCCCAAAGACAGTTTACAGTTTATCATTGGATCGTCAGTTGATAAGCTGAATGTTTTATATGAGATACAGCAGGAAAATAAAGTAATCCTGAGTCGTTGGCTGCAAATTAAAAATGAACAGAAAAAAATAAAAATTCCGGCCACCCAAATGAATGGGAAAAGTTTTGAACTGAATGTGCTGTTTGTATATAATAATAAAGCATTTGTTCAGCATGAATCAATCAAAGTTTTTGACCCAAATTAAACCCGGGACTAAAGAAATTTGGGAATTACAGATTAAGGATAAATCAGGAAAGATACCCACTTCTGAAGTGGTGGCAACGATGATAGACGCTTCACTTGAAAAAATTAAACCCCATCAGTGGCAATTCTCATTGGCGGATCATCATTATAACATCATTTCATGGAGGGCCGATCATGGATTTCAACTGCATCAATCTCAGGGATACAATAATTATGGATTGCGTTATATTCGTCCTCATGAACCCGGTTTCCCAAATTTTAAATGGGATTTCAGCATCAGTCAGCGTTCGTTCAATATGGTACTAAAAACCGCGGAGCGTGAATCTTTTGTTTCGCCGGTTTTGGATCAAATGAATGAAGTTTCTGCGGTGCAAAACAGTCCCGAACAGGAAGTAAGTTTGCGAAAAAATTTCAACGAAACAGCCTTCTTTTACCCCAATTTAAAAACCGATGCATCCGGGAAACTGAGTATCGGATTTACCGGCCCTGAATCATTGAGCCGATGGAAATTTATGGCTTTGGCGCATACCAGAGATTTACGGATTGCACAGCTTAGCAGGGAGCTTGTGACCCAAAAGGAACTCATGGTAAGCCCGAATATACCAAGATTTTTCAGGGAAGGGGATACGATTTATTTCAATACCAAGATTATCAGTTTTTCGAAGGAAGTTTTAAGGGGTGAAATTTCACTGCAATTTTATGATGCCCAAACTATGAAACTGCTGAATGGAGTGATCCTGGATCAAAAAATTCAAAATTTTGAAATTCCTGCCAAATCAAATATCAGCAGGCAATGGAAAATGATTGTTCCATCAAATATGAAGGCATTGGTATATCGTTTATCGGCTTCAACAAAAAACCACAGTGATGGAGAAGAACGAATAATTCCGGTACTGCCCAATAAAATTTTAGTGACCGAAAGTTTGCCCATGCATTTGAATCCGAACGAAAAGAAAACGATGAAATTTGAGGGGCTTATAAATTCAGCAACCAATGCGGGCATAAAGCAATATCGGTTAAAACTCGAAATGACTTCCAATCCGGCGTGGTATGCCGTCCAGGCTCTGCCATATATTGACACGGATCAGCAAGATAATGCCATCTCGCTTTTTACGGGCATTTATGCCAATTCGATGGCTTCTAAAATTCTGAATTCAAACCCACAAATTAAACAGGTATTTAATAGTTGGAAAACCACTGGTTCAGGAGCACTTAACTCACAACTCGAAAAAAATCAGGAATTAAAAGAAGTTTTGCTTCAGGAAACCCCCTGGCTGAATGAAGCAAAAAATGAAACCGAACAAAAACAGCAAATGGCTTTGTTTTTTGATCAAAATAATATCAATCAAAAATTAAATAATGGGTTTCATGATTTGCTAAAATTACAATTAGCAGATGGTTCCTGGACCTGGTTCAGGGGGATGCGTGGAAATCGATACATTACCCAATATATTTTAAATGGACTGCTGGGATTACAATCCGCAAATGCATTGCCAACTTCTGTTAAACAAGAGTTTGCGGGTGCCATTAAAAAAGCAGCTGATTTTTTAAACCAGGAATTGAAAAAAGACTATGACGAACTTAACAAGATTATCGATGTGAAGTTTGGCGAGAATCACCTTTCTGATCTTCAGGTTCAGTATTTGTATATTTTGAGCCTTAATGAAAAATTATTTCCCACCTCAGAAGAATTTGAAATTATTAAAGCCTATTATCTGAGTCAGGCGCAAAAATATTGGCCGGAGAAAAGTAATTATATGCAGGGAATGATTGCATTGATATTGTTCAGAAATGGTGATATTGAAACTGCAGAGCTTATTTTAAAATCTTTAACTGAAAGATCGATAATTAATGATGAGATGGGAAGATATTGGGATGATCCGGAGAAATATTACTGGCATCAACAACCCATTGAAACCCAGGCAATGCTGATACGCGCTTTCCTGGAAATAAAAAAAGATAAAAAAACGACCGATCAGCTTAGAAAATGGTTGATTAATCAGAAGCACACCCAACTTTGGAATCATCCAAAAGCTAGCGTTGAAGCGGTTAACGCCCTGCTGCTTAATAATAGTCAATTGCTAGAAAATGTTGAACCGATTGAAGTGAGCATGGGTGGAACTGCTGTTAAAATTAATGCGATTGAATCCGGAACTTCTTATTTTGAAGAATGCTGGCAGGGTATTCAGATACAGCCCAAAATGGGAAATATTCAATTGCAAAACAAAAATAGCAGGATGGCCTGGGGTGCTCTTCACTGGCAATATTTTAATCAAATCGACAGCATAAGTGCAACTAAAAATGTATTAAATGTTCAAAAACAATTATTCATTAAAAAGATCGATAAAAGCGGGTCACATTTAATTCCGGTGAATCAGGCTAACAAGATTAAAATGGGCGATCGCATCGTGTCCAGAATGGTAGTGAGGGTTGATCGTACAATGGAATTCGTGCATTTAAAAGATATGCGTGCCTCTGCTTTTGAACCAACCGATGTTTTGTCCGGATACCGTTATGAAAGTGGCATTGGATTTTATAAAAGCAATACTGATGCCGCCACAAATTATTATTTTGAGCGGATGAACGCCGGAACTTATATTTTTGAAAACGAAATGTTTGTAACACAAACAGGGGTGTTTTCAAATGGGATCAGCAGCATACAATGTTTATATGCGCCCGAATACAATAATCATTCGGTAGGGCTAAAAGTTGAGGTTATTAATGAATAAGGCTTAAATGTCAGGATGCGATCGTTTGGTGAGGTAATGAATTCCTTCAAATTCTATATAACCCAGTTTTTTGAAAGTCTCGAAGGATGTGGTATTATAATCTTCAATCAGGCAGGCGATAATTCCAATTCCTTTTGAATGCAGTATTTTTTCTGCTTCTTCAACCAGCATTCGCCCAATGCCTTTTTTGCGAAATTCGGGAATCACCGCCAAACGGTTGATCCAGCCTTTACGTCCGTCGTGGGTGGCAAAAACCGTTCCGATCGCCCGATCAGTTTCTGCAATTAAAATACTGGCACAAGCTCTTTTTAATTCTTCTTCGATGCTCTTCTTTGAATCGCGCCCATTTGGTTTATATGGGAGCCCGGCTTGATTCCAGAGATCAATTAAAATTTCATAATCAGTAAGTTGAAAATTTCGAATATTGATTTTTTGAGTTCTTTTTTCCATGATTTAATTAATAATAAACCACTTCAGTATCCGGATGGGTTGATTTAAATTTACTGACACGCTTTTGATCGCGACCGGTATCGTAGCCTTTTAATACTTCAAGATCCAGATCTTCAATTGAATTTAAATTCTTGATATTGGTATTATAACATTCCAGCACTTTAAGATTCTTAAGATATTCCAGATATTTTAAACTTTTAATCTGGGTGCCCGGGCAAATGAGTGTTTCGAGGCTGGTCATGAATTGAATCTGTTCGAAATCGCGAAGCGGAATATTGGAAATGTCAAGATACCTTAAGTCGGGCAGGTTTACAATGGCTCCCAAATCGCTGATCGGATTGTTGGCACAAATTATTTTAGTCAGTTTTTTGAGATTTTCTAATGGCTGAAGATTACTAATTTGAGTTCCCGAAAAAATCAATTCCCTTAATCCGTGTAAATTTTTCAGCGGATCCAGCGATTTTAATTTTAGATCATTACTGCTGTCCAGCGATTTAATCGTCGAAACGCGATGGAGTATTTCTTTGTTTAAATCTTGATCGGAGAACTTTAAATTGTTCATAAACACTTCTTTCCAATCCGCGGAAAGTTGTTCCCACCAGTTTTTTAAAAAATCGGTTTGAAAAATAACCAATGCCCTGTTGTTCAATTTACTGAAATTCAGATAATCTGTAAGTTTAACTTTCGAATAATCGCAATAAACAAATTTTAAGTTGGTAAGATCAGTAAGAGGTTCCAGGGTTTTAACATTTGAATAATTACAATGTAATTGTTGTAAATAATTATGGTTTATCAGTGGGCTCAGATCACTTACAGAAGTAGCTGAAAAATAAACTGACTCAAGCTTGCTTAAATTTTTAAGCGGGACAATTGAACTTATATTGGTGGATGAAAAATCCAGATATTTTAAGTCGATCAAATCGGTAATGGGTTCCAGATCGGTAACAGCAGTATAACTACAATTTAGATGTTCGAGATAAATCAGTTTTTTAAGTGGCTCCAGATTTTGAATTTCAGCGCGTTTACTGATATCAATGATTTTTATTTTTATAAGTTCATGTAATTGGGCCTTCGTAGGGTTTTCGTCCAAATTTCGATATTTCCGAAAAATGGCCTTCCAGTTATCGTTTAATTTTTCCCACCAGGCAATTAATTCATCCGATTGAAACACAACCAGGCATTGGGTGTTGAGTTTCATAAATTGATTGGCTTCGGCTGGTGTAATCAGTGAATTGTCGCAAAAGATTTGTTTAAGATTGGTCAAATCAGACAGGGGATCCAGTTTGTCGACCCTGGTGTTGTCCATCACCAGGATTCTTAAATTTTCCAGATTTTTTAAGGCATCCACCGAATTAACACTGCTTGCATCAAAATGTAAAACCTCCAGGTTTTTTAGGTTGATAAGGGGGTTTAGGTCGGAAATTATTGTATTGGAAAATCGAAGATCTTTTAAACTGGCAATGGCTGCCAGTGAATGTAAGCTGTCGATTTGGGTTGCATTCAAATATAATTGCTCGAGTTTGCTAAAACCCGAAAGTGGGCTTAATTCGGTAACCGCAGTACGATTGAGATTAAGTATCCGCAAATTGTTCAGGTAGCGAAGTGGAAATATAGATTCGACCTGGCTGCCCGAACAATCTAAAGATTCGAGCTTGGTAAGGTTTCGCAAGGGGGTCAGGTCGCTGATGCGGGTATTCGAAATATTGATTTTAGTCAAACCGGTTAGTTTGCTAAGTGGTGATAAATCAGTAATTTGCTGATTGCCCGTCAAATCTATTTCATTGGTTCTGACGATGGAACGCAACTGATCATAAAGCGGTTCGGGATCAAATAATACAGTGTCGATAAAAGAAACCCGAACACTGTCGAATAAAGGGTACGACAGGGTATCTATCCCGTTTACCACTAAGCTGTCGAGCTGATAAATCTGCAAGCTGTCTGCAAAAATAGTATAAGCTGAATCGGTAAAAGAGATAATATTCCGCAAAAATACCGAATCCGGAATGATCCTGTTTTTTCCCAGAATTTGTTTCCAGTTATCCGGAGTTGAATTCCACCAATTCATCAATTCTTCTTTCTCATTGAGTTTGGTGGTATAAATGCTTGCAATCTTTAATTCCTGAAGTTTATCATTAAAGTTGATTTCTATAAACCGAATTTTATTGGTATTGATCGAATCGCCATTAATGAGTTTTGCACAAAGGTTGCGGTTGATTTGAAATTTAAAATAAAGCTGATTGTTCTCGGTCAGATGATAATCAACATCTTCGACACTAAATTTTATTTCTGCATTTTTAAAAAAGAAATCGATATCTTTCAGATAAGCCTGTACATTTTTATTGGTCGGAACGGTTCTGTATTCATCCAGATCATCTTCGATTTGAACATTCTCATTCAGGAAAATTTTTAAAAAACTCTGGTTGATGATGATATCCTTTTCTTTGGCCAGGGTTTTTGAACTGCCAATCAGGTTTAAAGTATATTCAAAATAATCGACAAGCTGAGTGGCTTCTTTTTGGTAAATGTCAATATCGCGCTGGGTGTAAATATCTTTTTGGGCAAAAAGACCGGTATAAACGATGGTTAAAAATCCAATGAGTAAGAAAGCTTTTTTTATCATAAATCCGAGGCCTTAGTTTTGATAAATAAACTTTTTTAAAATTTCTTTGTCGTCTTTTGAAATTTTCAAAAGGTTAGAGATGAGCCAGCCTGAATTATAGCTTTTACGATTAAATTCAGAGAGCTCAAAATACCAGTCGTTAATTTGAAAAATATGGAACTTAACTTCGCGAATGGTTTTGAATTGCAGATTTGATTTCCGGAATTCGTAAATAAAAAGGCTTAGGTAGTCAGGGCTAAAACCATTTTCGGCATATTGCTCGATAATCTGATCTTTCTTAAAAACCTTAACCAGATTCATAAAATCAAGTTCATGGCTCAGGGGATGCAGGAATTTTCGCTGAGATTCCGTCAGGTTTTCGGTATTGATAAAATAGGCTGTAAAGGGCTCAAACAATACATTTGAGATTACCCATTTTGAGCCTATCTCTTCTTCCTGAAGTTTTAAAAACAAGGTACATTCTTTTTCTGCGCCATTGTAAAGAAATACAGCTTTAACCTGTGCAAACCAGTTCCCTCCGTGGAAATTCATAAAAAGCGGATTGGCTGTATCTGTGACTGTTTCAATAAATTCCTGTTTCAGGCTATTATTGATGATCGTACTCTCTGCATCAAACAAAAAATTAATGAATTCTTTTCTGAATGAGGAGTTTTGGAATGAAGGATCATTAATGGAGAGGCGATTGCCGTAGCGATCCTCCTCTCCATTAAATCTTCTGAAAAATTGGTTGACCTGCTTGGTATGGGCATACAACATACTTTCATCGTCAACAAATTTGTCAATTATTTGTGATTGAACGCTTGATCCGATGAATAATATAAATACAAAACAAGCAGTAATTAATTTCATTTCATTGTTTCGGTTACTCTCACATCTCCTAACAGCACATCCCAGAAACCGATTAATTTACCACCTATTTGGGTTTGTTTTCTTTCAACATAAACGGTAATATCTTTTTTCGTCGTGTCCATATATGATAAACCATCATCTGAAGTACCTTCAAATCGTTGATAAATGGTTATGACTCCAACATACCTGCCATCGGGTTGTAGTTCAAGATCGCTGATGTATTGTATGTTATACCAGCTGATGGTAATTCTATCATAGTTCAGGGCCATTAAATGTTCCAGGTAAGTACGAACGCCAAAATATTCAACATCTGTCCGGTATAAAGATGAAACACCAATTTGGGCATCATCGGCAAATAATTCGAGGGTTCGGTTTATAACACGGTTTGCTTCTGAAAAAGGAGTTTCTTTACTTCCTACAATTGAGATGTATTTACTTAAATCTCTGATTTTTTCCAGAGCCAGGCTATCGATAGCACGTTTTCTTTCCGGGCTGATCTGATTTTGCGAATAAGTGTTGGCAGCAAAAGCAACACAAAATACCGCAATCAATAATATCTTAATTTTTGACATGGTCGTTAATTTTTAATTAATTCAATTTCAGTTATTTTCCCATTGTTGTCCAGTACGATGTTTTCTATCCCATTGTTAAAAGATTTCACATCTTTTAAATATTCAAGATATTTTTTAATGGTTGTCGGACGGTCGTAATCTTTGATGCCATTTTCCTGACTTACGATGATCAGAACCGGAATATCTTCAGAAGCAAATAATTCTAATGCTGCAGCTATTCGATTATTGGCGATCATAAAAGTACCGGCATTAGCTACAGATCTGAAATTAGATAATACTGAATTATGTAAAGAGGCAAGTTTTTGTTGCTCTGATTCCATCCTCATTTTTTCATCTCTTTCTTTACGAAGCTTATTTAAAACATCTTCAGCCCTTCCAATTAAGTCCTGAACCTCACTATCATCAAGGTTTAGGCCCTTAATAACGTTTAGCCTGTTTTCTTTTTCTTCGATTGTCATTGCTCCATCATCATTGATGATTTGCAATAAATCTGTTTTTGCCTGCTCTACTTTTTGAGCGTAGGCTGCTGCTGCTTGCTCGGCGGCCAGCTTTTGCTTACTTTTACAACCTGTTCCGGCGAAAATAAGCGCAAACAGTGATAAAATAATAATACCAGTGTTGAAAAAATTTTTTCTCATGTGCAATTAAGTTTAATGTTGTATAATACCCGCATTTTGTTAGTTATCGGAATTTAGACAAAAATATTTAAAATTTTACAAAAAAACGCACTTTTAACAACTTTTATGAATCCCAAAC
>CAYNTB010000010.1:14433-15001 GCA_964399905.1 uncultured Bacteroidales bacterium
TTCAGCGTAAAAACAACAGCTGATGCCCACCCGATAAAAATCATGAACAGGTGGTAAAAACGGCTTTTGCGTGCCCCCATACGCACCGGAATGGTTATTTTTCCCGAATGCCTGTCGTTGTCAATATCACGCATGTTATTCAGATTAAGAACCCCGGTGCTGAAAAACCCGATGGTAATGGCCGGAAGAAAAATTTCAGGGAAAATAAATATACCCTCTGAGAATGATGTAGTTGAAACAATGATCACCCATCTTGAAACCATCCCCTCAGGCATGCACATTGAATTGGGATTTTTTGGTGGAAATTTTACCGGAATCCCGGCCACTGATCAGGAAAAATATTTGAAAATAGCCCAACCATTTTTAAGCAATGGAAGCATTCAAAGTATTCGTTTATCTACAAGACCAGATTATATCAATCAGGAAATTCTGGATGTACTCAAAAAATATAAGGTAGGCACCATTGAATTAGGAGCCCAGTCAATGGATGATGAGGTACTGAAAAAATCGAAACGGGGACATACCGTTTCCGATACCTTGCAGGCTGCTAAAATGATCCGCGATTCCG
>CAYNTB010000011.1:0-700 GCA_964399905.1 uncultured Bacteroidales bacterium
AATAACCAATTCCGTCAATCTCATTTAAGACCGTTTTAATGGTACCTTTTGCGCGCTTTTTGCGATGATTGGTAATTCCAAAGCGGTGTTCTTCGTCGCGCAATTGCTGGATAATTTTCAGACTCTCAGATTTTTTATCGATATACAATGGGATCGAATCTCCGGGAAAATAAATTTCTTCCAGCTTCTTTGCAATTCCTATGATTGCAATCTTTCCCCGAAGTCCAAGTTTATTGATACTTTTTAGTGCGGCATTTAACTGGCCCTTGCCTCCATCGATAACAATAAGTTGAGGTAATTCTTTTTGTTCTTCAACTAGTCGTTTGTATCTCCGGTAGATGATTTCTTCCATCGAAGCAAAATCATCAGGGCCCTCAACCGTTTTTATATTATAATGCCGGTATTCTTTTTTATCGGGTTTCGCATTTTTGAATGAAACCATGGCGGCCACCGGATAACTTCCCTGAATATTCGAATTGTCAAAGCATTCAATCCGAACTGGCAGCTCCTTTAATCTTAAATCTTCTTTTATTTGATTTAAAATACGCTTAGAATGACGTTCAGGGTCAACCAGTAATTTTTGTTTTTGTTTATCGAGCTTATAATATTTAGCGTTTCTTTCCGATAATTCAAGCAGATGCATTTTATCTCCGCGTTTTGGGATGGTAAATTTAACCCCTGGAATTTCAAGTTTAATATC
>CAYNTB010000011.1:741-1225 GCA_964399905.1 uncultured Bacteroidales bacterium
GATATGATAATTTCCGTTGCATTGCTGTGGAATCTTTGGTGTAATTCGGCAACAGCAATGGCCAGTAAATCAGCGGCAGTCTCATTTAATTTTTTCCTGATTTCCATCGAATGTGCCTGAACAATGGCACCATTGACAACTTTCATAAAATTCACGAAAGCGGAATTCTCATCCGTAATGATTGAAAATACATCCACGTTGTCGATTTTAGGATTAACAACGGTTGATTTGCTTTTATACCGATCAAGCAATTCCAACTTTTCTTTAATAAGCTGTGCTTTTTCGAAAGCCTGCTCCTCTGCATATTGGTGCATCAGCTTTTTTATCTGAGTGGCAACAGTGCCGATATTCCCTTTTATAATTTCGCCGATCTCAGCAATTTTTTGGTCATAATCAGATTCTGATTCATTTCCGACACAAGGGCCCAGGCAATTGCCCAAATGATATTCGAGACAAACTTTAAATTTTTGTTGTTCAATATTGC
>CAYNTB010000011.1:1235-14649 GCA_964399905.1 uncultured Bacteroidales bacterium
AGTTCTGGTGCAAAGTTACCATCATAATGATTTACAGGATCTACAACATTATCATTAGGATTTGCATTGATATATCTGATATCAGACCAGGATTCACCATTATCATCAGAAATTATAATTGCAATTTCTGATGGGATATAATTGTTTGATCAAATCCAATAGGGTATTCATCATTCTAACCGAGGCATAAGGCCCGAAATAAACAGAACCGTCCTTCACCAGGTTCCGGGTTGGGAAAATTCGCGGGAATCGCTCATTTTTAATGCATATCCACGGAAAAGTCTTATCATCCTTCAGCATCACATTATAGCGGGGCTGATATTTTTTGATCAGATTATTTTCAAGCAATAAGGCATCGAATTCCGAATCGACAACAATAAATTTTATATCCGCAATCTTTCGAACCAGGACCCCAATTTTACCACTTTTTGAGAGGTCCTTATTAAAATAAGAGGAAACCCGTTTTTTTAGGTTTTTAGCCTTTCCTACATAGATAATTTTTTGATCCTTGTCAAAATACTGATAAACCCCCGGCTTTCCGGGTAATGACCTGATAATATTGTTTAAGCGGTCGATATGAGGGTTCGTGGTTTTCAAATCAGAAGGCTTAATTATTGATTATTCTCCTTTTTTCATGCCATCCCAGCCTTGTGCCTTCAACTGAATGGCGGTTCCCGATCGGCTGATCAAATGTTCTCCTTCCGAAATATCTGTCATATGGCCAATAACACTTATGCCTTCTATATCCTTCACTTTCTCATAATCGGATTGATTGATGGTGAATAGCAATTCGTAATCTTCGCCTCCGCTGAGTGCGGCAATGGTTGGATCGATCTTAAATTCTTCGGCCATGTTCACTGTTGTTATATCGATCGGAATTTTGTCTTCATAAATCTGGCAACCTAATTTAGAATTTTTACAAATATGTTTAATCTCAGAAGCAAGACCATCCGAAATATCAATCATCGAACTCGGTTTAATCTTTTTCTCTTTTAATTGTTTAATGATATCGATCCGGGCTTCGGGTTTCAGTTGCCTGCTTAAAATATAATCATGACCCTGTAGTTCGGGCTGCATATCCGGATTGGCTTTAAAAACCTGCTTCTCTCTTTCTAATAAAAGCAAGCCCATATATGCTGCTCCCAAATCGCCACTTACACAAATCAGATCATTTTTTTTAGCGGTTCCACGATAGGTTATATCTTTCTCATCGGCTTCTCCAATAACGGTTAGGGACAAAAATAAATTACTGGCACTTGAAGTTGTGTCACCACCAATCAGGTCAACTCCGTATTTTTCGCAGGCAAGATAAATGCCCGTATAAATTTCTTCGAGTGCTTCAACAGAAAATCGATTCGAAGCAGAAAGCCCAACTGTTATTTGTTTAGGGAGTCCGTTCATGGCTGCAATATCTGAAAAATTGACAATGGCCGCTTTATAGCCCAGGTGTTTAAGGGGCATATAGGTCAGGTCAAAATGAACGCCTTCGGTGAGCAAATCTGTAGAAATCAATAAAAATTTCTCACCTGCTTTAATTACAGCTGCATCATCCCCAACACCCTTTATGGAGCTTTTGTTCTTTAAAACAATATTTTTGGTCAAATGATCTATTAGCCCAAATTCTCCCAATTCCGATAATTCAGTACGGATTCCATTTTGTTCGATCATATTCATAAATTTTAAAAGGATGATTTTTAATAAAAATAACATTTTTAAAATGTGCAGCAAAATTAGTAATTATATCCAAGCTAATTTTTATTTTAAAAGCTTATTTTGCGTATCTTTGCAAGCCTATTCTTATTTAAACTTAATACAAATAAGATAAATATTAAGAAGAAATGAGCAAAGAGAACAATAACATATTGGATGAAGTTACCCAGGGGGAGTATAAGTATGGATTTGTTACGAATATCGAAACTGAAACGGCACCTAAAGGACTGAATGAAGATACGATCAGGTTTATTTCAGCTAAAAAAAATGAACCTGAATTTATGCTCGAGTTCAGATTAAAGGCATTTCGTCATTGGTTAAAAATGAAACAACCCGAATGGGCTCATTTGAATATTCCACCCATCGATTACCAGGAGATCATATTTTATGCTGCTCCAAAACAAAAAAAGACATTGGACAGTCTTGATGAGGTTGATCCTGAATTGCTGGATACTTTTAATAAACTGGGGATTTCTTTGGAAGAACAGAAACGATTATCGGGGGTGGCTGTTGATGCAGTTATTGATAGTGTATCCGTTAAAACTACCTTCCAGGAGACTTTATCGAAACACGGTATTATCTTTTGCTCCTTTAGCGATGCGGTTCAAAATCATCCTGATTTGGTAAAAAAATACATGGGTTCGGTGGTTCCTTATACCGATAATTATTTTGCAGCCCTGAATTCAGCTGTTTTCAGTGATGGATCCTTTTGTTATATTCCAAAAGGTGTTCGCTGCCCGATAGAATTGTCAACTTATTTTCGGATTAATGCTGCAAATTCAGGTCAATTTGAGCGAACCTTAATTATTGCCGAGGATGATGCCTACGTAAGTTATATGGAAGGTTGCACGGCACCCATGCGGGATGAGAATCAACTGCATGCGGCCATCGTTGAAATAGTAGCAATGAATAATGCCGAAGTAAAATATTCAACCGTACAAAACTGGTATCCCGGAAATAAAGACGGTGTAGGTGGTATTTATAATTTTGTGACCAAGCGGGGAATTTGCAAAGGAAGCCATTCTAAAATTTCATGGACACAGGTTGAAACAGGCTCAGCCATTACCTGGAAATATCCAAGTTGTATTTTAATGGGCGATCATTCGGTGGGCGAATTTTATTCCGTAGCCGTAACCAACAACCACCAGCAGGCTGATACCGGCAGTAAAATGATGCACATCGGAAAAAATACCAAAAGCACCATTATTTCAAAAGGAATTTCAGCCGGTTATAGCAATAACAGCTATCGTGGTTTGGTAAAAGTTACAAAACGTGCCGAAAATTCGCGAAATTTTTCACAGTGTGATTCCTTATTATTGGGCGATAAATGTGGAGCCCATACTTTTCCATACATCAAAACCGATAATAAATCTTCCATTGTGGAGCACGAGGCCACCACCTCAAAAATTTCGGAAGATCAATTGTTTTATTGCAACCAAAGGGGGATTGATACTGAAAACGCCATTGGCCTGATTGTAAATGGTTATGCCAAGGAAGTGTTGAATAAACTGCCCATGGAATTTGCCGTTGAGGCTCAAAAATTATTACAAATTACACTGGAAGGAAGTGTAGGTTAATTATAAAATTTACAGAAAATGTTATTGAATATTAGAGATTTACATGTTTCAATTGACGGTAAGGAAATTATCAGGGGATTGAACCTTGGAATCAATTATGGAGAAACCCATGCAATCATGGGGCCGAACGGAACAGGAAAAAGTACTTTAGCTGCAGCCATCACAGGCCGTGAGGGCTATGAAATTACACAGGGTGAAATTATTTATGAGGGTAAAAACATTCTTGAAATGCCCCCCGAAGATCGGGCTAAAGAAGGTATTTTCTTAAGTTTTCAGTATCCGGTCGAAATTCCTGGTGTAAGCATGACCAATTTTATGCGAACTGCGCTGAATGAACATCGCAAATATCAGGGAAAAGATCCGATTCCGGCAGGCGAATTTCTGAAAATGATGGACGAAAAGAAAAAAATGGTGGAAATACATTCAAAACTTACAAACCGTTCAGTTAATGAAGGATTTTCGGGTGGAGAAAAAAAGAAAAATGAAATTTTCCAGATGGCAATGCTCGAACCGCGGCTGGCAATTCTTGATGAAACTGATTCGGGCCTCGACATAGATGCCCTGATGATAGTGGCGAACGGGGTCAACAGGCTCAAGAGAAACGAAAATGCATTTATGATTATAACGCACTATCAGCGGCTACTCGACTATATCGAACCTGATTTTGTGCATGTTTTGTATGATGGAAAAATTGTTAAATCAGGGGGCAAAGGATTGGCTGTTGAGCTTGAAGAAAAAGGTTACGACTGGATAAAACAGGAAGTTGAACGATAAAAAATTAGATTCGGGCAAAAAATGAAGAAACATCCGGAACAAATATCATTGGAAAATAAATTAATCGATCTGTTCGAAGCAAATAAAGATGCGATTTTCAGCGATGAACCGCAATCAGTGCGTAATTCACGCATGGGTGCAATCGAGCATTTTAAAAATAACGGCTTCCCATTGGTGACCCAGGAATTATGGAGGGGAACCGATCTGTCAAAAATTCTGTCGAATGATTATCATCAGTTTTTGACGCAGGATGAAGAAGGGGTCGATCTTAGCAAACTCTTTGTTTGCGAGGTACATAATTTTGATACAGAAATACTATCGCTCTTAAACGGATGGTTTGTAAACGGATCAAAAAAAATTAAGACCCTGCCAAACGGGGTGGTAATGGGCAGTATTGCCGAAGCCATGAAAACGCATCCCGAAATTATTGAAAAATACTACAATCAGAGCGAACGTATCGGAGAGCAATCTTTTACTTCATTGAACAGTGCTCTGGCCCAGGATGGGGTTTTTATTTATGTTCCTGATAATGTGCAGGTCGATAAAGCCATTCAAATGATCAGCATCATCAATCATGATGAAAACCTATTGGTTCAAAATAAAAACCTGGTAATACTGGGAAAAAACAGCAGCCTTACACTGGTACACTGCGACGATTCAACCAATAAACGGGCAAGTTTTAATAATTCTGTAACTGAAGTATTTGTTGACGAAAATGCAAGACTCGATCATTACAAACTACAAAATCTGAACAACAATTCCAGCCTGATTAATTCAACGTATTTTTCGGTTGCGGGCAACGCAAATGTTTCAACAAATGCCATTTCATTAAACGGTGGTTTGATCAGAAACAACGTTTATGTTGCTTTGAACGGTGAAGGCGCAAATGCGGATGTGTATGGTGTTTATTTAATGGACAAGCGTCAGCATATCGATAATTATGTTTTTATCGACCATAAAATGCCAAATTGTACCAGCAATGAGCTCTTTAAAGGTATTCTGGATGAAGAAGCAAAAGGTGTTTTTAACGGTCATATCCTGGTACATAAGGATGCGCAAAAAACCAATGCTTTCCAAAACAATAAAAATATTTTACTAACCGATACTGCCAGTATCGATACCAAGCCTTTCCTCGAAATTTATGCCGATGATGTAAAATGCAGTCACGGTGCAACAGTGGGCCAGCTTGATAATGATGCCATGTTTTATTTACGTACCAGGGGCATCAGTGAAAACAATGCCCGTATGTTGCTCATGTACGCTTTTGCTGCAGAGGTCATTAATAAAATTTCGATCGAAGCCCTGCAAAGCAGAATCGATGATATGGTAAAAAAACGATTGCGCGGAGAACTTTCCATTTGCGAAACTTGTGTGCTACATTGCGGAAGCCCAGAAAATGAAATTCATTTTGATATCGACATGAGCAAAATTTAGTAAATTTGCCTCATATGAATTCTTTTGATATCCGAAAAATCAGGGCTGACTTTCCCATCTTAAAAAGGCTTGTGAACGGCAAACCTCTGGTGTATTTTGATAATGCGGCAACTACCCAGAAGCCGCAGACTGTTATTGATGCATTGCTTAATTATTATCAGCAGGATAATTCGAATATCCATCGCGGGGTACATTTTTTAAGCCAGGCTGCTACTGCCGCCTACGAATCAGCCAGGGAAAATGTTAAAACCTATATTAATGCCAGGGTAAAACAAGAAATTATTTTTACAAAAGGCACTACCGAATCGATAAATTTGATGGCCTACTCATTCGGCGAAAAATATATTAACGAAGGAGATGAAATTATTGTTTCAGCACTTGAACATCATTCAAATTTGGTGCCGTGGCAGGTATTGTGTAAACGGAAGCTGGCCATTTTGAGAATCGTGCCTGTAAATGAGAAAGGAGAGTTTCTTTTCGAAGAATATAAAAAAATGCTGAATCCGAAAACCAGGTTGGTAGCGGTTGCACATGTTTCAAATGCCCTGGGAACTATAAATCCCATCCAAAAAATTATTGCAGCGGCCCACAAAAATAATATCCCGGTCTTAATTGACGGAGCACAGGGGATTCCGCATTCAGCAGTTGATGTGCAGGCCCTTGACTGTGATTTTTATGCTTTTTCCGGACATAAGTTTTATGCCCCGATGGGTGCCGGCATTTTGTACGGAAAAGAAAAGTTTTTAGAGGAAATGCTGCCTTATCAATTGGGTGGAGAAATGGTTGATCAGGTTAGCTATTCGGATACCACTTATAATGAGCTTCCGTTTAAATTTGAAGCAGGAACACCTAATGTTGAGGCTGTGATCGGCTTAAATGCTGCCATCAATTATGTAAAAGACATTGGGATCGAAAAGATTGCAAGGCATGAAACCCATTTGTTAACTTATGCAACGGCTGAACTAAAAAAAGTAGAGGGTGTTCGGATTATTGGTGAAGCCGACGAAAAAGCAGGTGTTGTTTCATTTTTGATTGGCAATATACATCCGTATGATGCAGGATCAATTATGGATCATTTAGGAATTGCCATCCGAACCGGGCATCATTGTGCCCAACCCATTATTGATCATTTTAAGATTCCCGGTACCATCAGGGCATCTTTTGCAATGTACAATGAAACTGAAGAAATAGATATACTCATTAAAGCTGTCAAACAGGTTAAAAGCATGTTTGAATAATACCTAATTTTACGATTATGGAGGAAAAAAACATCCAAATCATTGAACAGGAAATCATTGAAGAATTTGCCCATTTCCCCGACTGGATGGATAAATACAATTATCTGATCGAAATCGGAAAGGAAGTACCGATCATTGATCCTAAGTATAAAACGGAAAATCGCCTGATTTCGGGATGCCAGTCAAAGGTTTGGTTATATGCCGAATATATTGATGGAAAAGTCCGCTTCAGTGCAGATAGTGAAGCGGTTATTACACGCGGACTTGCAAGCTTGCTGATCCGTGTAATGAACAATCAAAGTCCTGACGATATTATAAATTCCGATTTTTCATTTATTCAAAAACTGGGATTACAGGAGCACCTTTCACCCAATCGTTCGAATGGTCTCATCGCGATGATGAAGCAAATGAAACTTTATGCACTGGCCTTTAAAACCAAGGCTGCATCAACAAGTTAACAAGCTACTTAAAAACGTTCGATTGGAGATCAATAGGTTAGGATTAAGATCAACATTCGCTTGTTAAGCACCAAAAATCAATCAACAAATATCAAATAAAACTCAATGTTCAAAATATCCATACATTACAAACGTCCCTCTAATGATTCAAACTTTAATTCGTTATTTTGTAATTGAGTTTTGAAATTTGGAAATTGTAAGTTGTGATTTTGCTGATATTTATTGAAGCAAAAGAAGTATAATGTAATTACAGGATTTTAACCTTTAATTTGATCTTAAATAATTATCATGGATAAGCATAAAAATAAAGCGGAACTGGAAAAGCAGATCATTGAAGCATTGAAAAATGTATATGACCCGGAAGTGCCGGTGAATATTTATGAGTTGGGTTTGATTTATGAAATCAATCTGGATGATGAAAACAATGCCAAAATCCTGATGACCCTGACTGCTCCAAATTGTCCTGTTGCTGAGAGCCTGCCGGTAGACGTAAAAGAAAAAGTGGAGGCTGTTGAAGGAATCAATAATGCCGAAGTGGAAATTACTTTTGAGCCACCCTGGGATCAGGATATGATTTCCGATGCTGCAAAACTTGATCTGGGTTTATTATAATTAAACCATCTCTTTTAATGATTATTCGCATTATTCCAGTAATTTTGCTGTTGATTTACACACCATGGACGAAAATAAAGTAGAAATTTTAAAACGGATCAACGATCCTTCCGATTTAAGACAATTAAATGAGGAAGATCTGCCCGTATTGTGTAATGAAATCAGGAATTTTATTATTGATCAAACTTCTACAAATCCGGGACATCTCGGGGCAAGCCTGGGCGTTGTTGAATTAACGGTGGCTCTGCATTATGCCTATAATACGCCTTACGATCGATTAATATGGGATGTGGGCCATCAGGCCTATGCGCACAAAATTATTACCGGTCGTAGAGATTTGTTTCACTTAAATCGAAAATACAAAGGAATCAGCGGCTTCCCGAAAATCAGCGAAAGTGAATATGATGCCTTTGGGGTCGGACATTCTTCTACTTCAATTTCTGCGGCACTGGGAATGGCCATTGCGTCAGAGTTAAAAGAAAATAATCACCGGCAGCATATCGCAGTGATCGGCGATGGCTCAATGACCGGTGGAATGACCATGGAAGCCCTGAACAATGCCGGCGTTTCAAAATCAAATCTGCTGGTAATCCTGAACGATAATGGAATTGCCATTGATAAAAATGTGGGGGCCATTAAAGAATATCTGGTAAGCATGACCACTTCCAGGGCTTATAATAAATTGAAGAATTTTGTATGGAAAGTGCTCGGTAAAGCAACCTTATCCTATGGTCCAAATCACCAACGTATTGCACAGCAAATAGAAGGTGCCATTAAAGGTTCAATCTTGAGAAAAAGCAATTTATTCGAATCTTTTGGGTTTCGTTATTTTGGCCCTGTTGACGGACATGATGTGAAAAGACTGGCCCGTTTATTTAACGACCTGCAAAATATACCCGGCCCAAAATTATTGCATGTTATTACCAAAAAAGGCAAAGGTTTGGGAGCAGCCGAAAAAGATCAAACCCTCTACCATGCACCGGGTGAATTTGATAAAAATACCGGACAAATCATTGTTAAGGAGTGCAAAGAAAAACTCGCCCCTAAATATCAGACCGTTTTTGGCCGTACCATCATCGAACTGGCTGAATTAAATGATAAAATTGTGGGGATCACGCCTGCAATGACAACCGGATGTTCTCTTAACCTTATGATGGAAAAAATGCCGGAGCGGGTATTTGATGTAGGGATTGCCGAGCAACATGCCGTAACTTTTTCGGCAGGTTTGGCCATGCAGGGAATGATTCCATTTTGCAACATCTATTCAACTTTTATGCAACGGGCCTACGACCAGGTGATCCATGACGTGGCCCTCCAAAAATTACCGGTAATTCTTTGCCTTGATAGGGGTGGATTGGTGGGCGAAGATGGTGCCACCCATCATGGGGCTTTTGATCTGGCGTATTTACGCTCGGTTCCCAATATGATTGTTTCAGCTCCCATGAATGAGGAAGAATTACGAAATTTGATGTACACCGCCCAATTAAAAAACAATGGTGCTTTTTCAATCCGTTATCCGCGGGGACGCGGAGTAATGCCCGAATGGAAAACAACCTTTAAAGAAATTGAAATTGGAAAAGGAAGAATCATTGCCGAAGGTGAAAATGTTGCCATCCTTTCCATCGGGCATATTGGAAATTATGTGAGAAGTGTTCGAGAAAGGCTCCAGGCGGAAAATATTCAAATCGGGCATTTTGATATGCGTTTCCTTAAACCGCTTGATGAAAAACTATTGCACCATATCCTAAAAAACTACCAAAAAATTATTACCCTCGAAGATGGGACCATTGTAGGTGGATTGGGTGGTGCCGTGCTAGAATTTATGTCGGATCATCATTATTCAGCCATCGTAAAACGACTTGGCATCCCTGACCGTTTTATTGAACAGGGTACCCAGGAAGAGCTGCACAAAGAATGCGGCTTTGATGTGGATGGAATTTTATCGACTGTTAAAAGCCTGTTGTAAAAAGTCGATCATCCAATCCTGGCTAAAATTAGTTCTCGTCTTTATAAATAAAAACGCCTTTTTCTCCGGTTGATTTGATAAACCCACGGTACATACCGGGGGTGTTGAATGCCATGGCAATGTTTCCGTTTCTGTCAAGCGAAACAATTCCTCCGGTTGCCCCCTGAGATTTAAGTTTATCATTAACCACAAAATCGGCGGCTTTTTCAAGGCTCCAGCCACTGTATTCCATTAATGCCGAAATATCATAGGCCACAACATTGCGGATAAAAAATTCGCCATGTCCGGTGGCCGAAACGCCACAGGTATTATTGTTGGCATAGGTTCCGGCTCCGATAATGGGAGAATCACCGATCCGGCCCCACATTTTCATATTCATTCCGCCGGTTGAAGTTCCGGCAGCGATATTCCCTTTTTTATCGAGGGCCACACATCCAACGGTTCCATGCTTTTTGTTTAATTGATCCTCTTCGGTTTCTTTTGCTTCCTTTGCGCGCAAGTAAGCGTTCCATCGCCGTTCACTGAAAAAATATTCAGGATCAACCAATTCGAGACCCTGTTCTTTGGCAAAGGTTTCGGCACCTTCGCGGGCCATCATTACGTGTTTGGATTTATTCATCACAGCAATGGCAGCCGAAATGGGATTTTTAATGATCTTGACTCCGGCAACGGCACCCGCCATTAAATTACTTCCATCCATAATGGCAGCATCCATTTCGTTTTCACCGGCTTCGGTATAAACCGCTCCTTTTCCGGCATTGAACAAGGGCGAATTTTCCATGACATGAATAGTGGCCTCAACTGCTTCCACACTGCTGCCGCCATTTTTCAGAATCGCTTCGCCTGTTTCCAAAGCTTCAGTCAGTTTTTCCCGATAGGCAGCTTCGGTTTCCGGTGTCATATTTTCTTTAAGAATGGTTCCGGCACCTCCGTGAATGACGATGGCATATTCGGGTTTTTGAATTTCGGTTTGGCTTGGTTGCTGATTGCAACTGCTAAATGAAATAGCAAACAAAGCCAGAATGATTGTTAAAAGACTTAATTTTTTCATATTATTTAATGATGTGTGCAAAAATTTCCTTGATATCGATAATGTTAAAAAGATGGGCTGAAGTCAGTAAAATGACAAAAATAATGACCCAGCGTACAAAATTCACTCCTTTTGTTACGGCCAGCCTGGAGGCAATAATGGCCCCGATAAAAGAACCAATGGTCAGGATCAGGCCATAGGCCCAATTGATCTGATTGTTCATAATAAAAATTACCAGTGTGAAAGGTGTATAAATGAGTACGATTAAAACCTTGATGGCATTTGTTTTAACCAGATCGTATCCCAGCCCCAAAGCAATTCCGGCAATTAAAAAATAACCCACGCCAAGCTGAATAAACCCACCGTATAATCCAATCCCAAAAAAGATCAGCACCTGCCAAAAATTGATTTTCTTTTCCGTAAGTTCCTTGCGTTCACTCAGAAACTTTTTGGGATCTGCGATCATAAAAACCAGCATCAGTAACATAACCACGGCAATGGCCTTTTCAAAAACCTCTTCATTGATATCAACCGATATCCATGCACCGATGATTGAACCAACTACGGCTGGAATCGAAAGAATCAATCCTTTCCGTGATTCGAGCACTTTTTGTTGTTTAAAACTGCTGACAGCCGTAATATTCTGAACCAGGATACCAATTCGGTTGGTGCCATTTGCAACATTGGCCGGCAGTCCAAGCAACATTAACACCGAAAGCGAAATGATTGAACCTCCCCCGGCAAGCGTATTGATAAAACCGACAAGGGTTCCCGATATGATCAGAATTAGGATTTCGTAGAGCGTCATCTGAATAATATTATTTATAAACCGCAGAAATATTCGCTTTTTTGCCAAATATCCTGATTATGAAGTACAATATGATGATCCCGGTCGGAAACAATAACCAGTTTGATATTCCGTAAGCCGCAGGTATGGTCCCGATGCACAGGGCAACCAGACCCACTGTGAGGGCATAGGGCAACTGTGTTCGCACATGGTCGATGTGATTACAACTGCTGGCCAGCGAACTCAAAATCGTGGTATCGGAAATGGGCGAACAATGATCACCCAGCACCGAACCGGCCAAAACTGCAGAAACCACATTGTGGAAGATCGATAAACTTGTATCGTAATCAAGTCCATATGCATTTGAAATGAGCCATGAGGCCGGCAAAAGAAGCGGATATAAAATTGCCATCGTACCCCAGGATGATCCGGTGGAAAATGATACCAGTGCGGCCAGGATAAATGTTAGGGCAGGAATGAAATGGGGTGATATTGAAATGGCCAGCATCGATTGTGATATAAAATCAGCCGTATGCATATGCTCTGTAACCATGGCTATGGACCAGGCCAAAACCAGGATCACAACTGCGGTCATCATGGTTCTGAATCCATTGATGAGGCTGTCAATGCTTTCTTTTAAATTCAGTATTCTCTGACTTACTGAAAGACCGATGGCCACCAAAACCCCGGAAAGTGACGACCATAAAAGTGCTGTATAAGAGTCGGCATTGCCAATGGTGGTGGATAATTTCTTCGAAAATCCCATGCCTGCATCCTGCCAAACCGCCTGGTCCCATCCGGTGTACAGCAATCCTGCCAGCGTTCCGATAATGATGACCAATACCGGGATTACTGCATTGTACCATCGGGCTTTTATATTTTCAGGGATTTCAAATTCATTTGAAAATTCTGAGTTTTCCTTTAACTGCACGATCCCCATTTTTCGTGCCTGCCGTTCGGCTGTGAGCATGGGTCCGTAATCCACTTTACGGTAAACCAGGATCAGAATAAAGATCAGCGTAAAAATGGGATAAAATGAATACATCAACGAATTCAGGAAAACATTGTAAGCGCTTTCATCAAGGTTGAGGTGGTCGATGCCGTTTTGTATATAGCTGATTTCTGCCCCGATCCAGGTGGTGATAAATGCAATGGCGGCCACAGGTGCGGCAGTGGAATCAACGATATAAGCCAGTTTTTCTCTCGAAACACGGAGACGGTCAGTAACCGGGCGCATGGTGTTGCCAACCACCAGGGTATTGGCATAATCATCAAAAAATATGGCAATGCCCATAAACCAGGTAACCAATTGGCCTGATCGCGGACTGTTTGCATATCTCGACAAAATATTTACAACGCCTTTCATCCCACCGTTTTTGGTAATGATATTTACCATTCCGCCAATCAGTAATGAAAATATAATAATCGAAAGATGGCCCTTATCAGTCAGGGTTTCGATCAGGTATGTGTCTATAAATGAAAATATCCCCTGGAAAAATGCAACAAACAAATTGCTTCCCTGGTAAAAATAAATAATGGTGGTGCCGAATAAAATTCCAACAAATAAAGCAGAATACACTTCACGAATCCAGAGTGCCATCAATATGGCGATCAATGGCGGGAGGATCGACATCCAGAGCGGAATGGGCGAACGGCTGGTTGAATCTTCGAAATTACCGATCTGAATATGGACGGTTTCTTTTTTCTTAAAAACGTAGGGCAGATACAAATTGCCGTCACGTAATTCAGCCTCAACACGTTTACCATTGACTAAAATTTCAGGAAAGATTTCAGTAAAGAGTATTTCCTGTAGTTCCATTGAAGGAAC
>CAYNTB010000012.1:0-12986 GCA_964399905.1 uncultured Bacteroidales bacterium
CAAGAAAATTTATTTCTACGATAATGGTGTTCGTAACATGGTCATTGGAAATTTCAATCCCCTTGATTTAAGAACGGACAAAGGGGCATTATGGGAAAATTTTTTAATTTCTGAGAGAATGAAACAAATCGAGTATAAGCAAAGTCTTGCTCGAACATATTTTTGGAGAACCAAACAGCAGCAAGAAGTTGATTTCGTCGAAGAAAACAGTGGGAAGATAACAGGCTATGAATTTAAATGGAATAAAAAAAAGAGCACAAGATTTCCTAAAACATTCATAGAATCGTATAATGCAGAAGGTAATGTGATTGACAAAGATAATTTTAGAGAATTTGTAATAATGAAATAATGCCAGTACCCAAGAATGTATAATAATAGGTGTATTAGTCGTAAATTCAACATTTGTAACTTGCTTCAACTTTGCTGTAATTTGACAAGTTTGAAGCCGGCAATCGGCTACTATTTTTTAACGTTTCATTTCCAACCATTTTAAAATGAAGTAAAAACAACATATTGCAATTTTTTAAACTGCAAAAAACATAAATTGAAACCATGAAAGATAAACAATTAAAAATTCTAAGAGATATCATTTATGCCATTGCGACTGTATTAGTTCTAATTGGCGTATTTTTCGCAATTAAGCATTACACATATGGTATTTCAATATTAATAAGCGGGTTCGTACTCGGAAACATAAATAGTACGATTGACAATTTTCGATTAAAGAAAAAAATAAAAATATTGGAAAGAGGAATAAGTAATTAGACTTAAAAACGAGTGGGGACGGCTCATAAAACATTGCAAATCAAGCCCGAGCGGATTTGCCTGCCAGACCGCAGGCTGGCAATCCGGGCGTTTAACCAGCTCTCACAAATTTGCATTTGATTCAGATATGGTGTAATTTTACATCAAAACAAAAAGCAATGGCCAGACAAAGTATATCTCTATCAAAACCAAATGACGAATGGTTAAAAAATCAGGTAGATAGCAAGGAATATTCCAGCAAAAGTGAACTTGTAAACGATCTGATCAGGCAAGCCCGTAGGCAACAGGCACAAATTGACTGGATAAGAGCAAAACTGGAAAAAGCAGAAGGAACCGGATTTACCACTGAAACTAAAGATGAAATTTTGAAACAATCAAAGTCTTTACTTAATGGCTGAATATAAACTAAGTAATGCTGCTAAAGAAGATCTGATACGAATTCATCATTATGGGGTTGAAAAATTCGGGCTCACTCAAGCCGACAAATACTTTGATTCATTTTTTAATTATTTCGAAATTATTGCCCAAAGCCCATTTTCATTTGAAGCAGTAGATTATATAAAAAAAGGATATCGAAGATGTCCTTGTGGATCGGACTCCATATATTACAGGATAAATGAAAATATGGTTGAGATCATGGCAATTGTTGGAATGCAGGATTTGAACAGCATATTTTAGTTTTGAGTTTGATCACGGCTCGCGGATTTGCCCGCCAAACCGCAGGCTGGCAATCCGGGCGTTTAATTAGCAAATAAAACCACAACTACATTGAACATCTATTAACCAAATACCTAAAACATATGAAAAATAAAATATTTCTTTTCAGTTTACTTATATTGCTGGCCGGCTGCAACTGCCGTAAAAATGCCAGCATCGCAACAAACATTCATATTCTGGACAAAGCGAGCCCGATCAGTTCATTTAGCGAGCTTACCAATAAACTGGAGGGCAAAGCAATTTATATCGATCGCTGGGCCAGCTGGTGCACCCCCTGCATCGAAGAATTTAAACACAATGAAGCTTTGCACGATTTCCTGCATGCTCATGATATTGAAATGGTGTACCTGAATTCCGACACCGAGCTTGATGAGCAGGCATGGCTCGATTTCATCAACGAACATCAATTGAAGGGAAATCACCTGAGAATGGACAGCATTTTAAAAGCCGACCTGATCGATAAAGGAATTTTCATTCCCATGATTCCTCAATATATCATCGTTGGAACAAATGGAGCGGTCATTACAAACAGTGCCCTTCGCCCAAGCAGTGGCGAGGAGCTTTTTAATCAGCTAAAAGAGGCCCTAAAGCTTAAAAATGTTCCTTGATCTCCATAAGTCAGGGATAATAGTAATGGTTATGCATGGCAGTGATTTCGGTTATTGTAAAGCAAGATGTCGGAATTCATGAGCGCCCTAAAAAGTAATTTATTATTACAGCAGCTCTATCAATTTTTTAACCATCATCATAAAAGCCTCAAGGGGTTTGGAAACATGCTTTTCTTTTGACCAGATCATAAACAATTTGGCAGTTAAATCAGCATTATTCAATTCTATCTTTTTCATTAAACCTTCCTTTATCTCATCCTGAATGACAAATTCGGGAAGCAATGCAATGCCATTGCCCAATACAACCAAATCTTTTACCGCTTGTAAACTGTTTATTTCAATTATTTTATTCGGTTCTACATGGGCATTCAATAGCAAGTTCATTAAAATATTGCTATAACTGCAATCGGACTTTACAAAAATGAAGTTTTGATGGTTAAGATCTTCGATCCTTATTGTTTTATTCTTTGCCAGGTCATCATCCGGATGGACAGCTAATACAAGTTTAATGTCTGTGAGTTCTTCAATCTGCAGATCCTTGTCTTTAAAGCTGTCCGTTATCAGGAAAGCCAGGTCGATCGTACCTGAGTTAAGCAGGTCAAGCAAATTATAACTGGTGCACCAATCAATATCGAAGCCGATTTTCGGAAAAATAATCTGAAACTCTTTTATCAGTTCAGGTAAAAAATAAGAGCTGACAGATTGCGGGGTCTTAATGATGAGTGTTCCATATTTTTCTTCCAGATTTCCAAATGAACTTAAAATTTCCTTTTCAATATTAACAAGGCGTTGGGTATAATTTAACAATTTAACACCGGCAGGGCTAAGACTGATTGTCCTGCCCGATCGGTGAAAGAGTTCTTTCCCAAGGCTGTTCTCCAGCGAACGTATCTGGGCCGAAACTGTCGATTGAGCAAGGTGAAGTATATTGGCAGCCTGGTTAAAGCTTAATAAGCTTGCCACTACCTGAAATGTTTTGAGTTCTCTGAATTCCATAATCTATTATCGTTTTATTCGATATCACGAATCGAATAATATCGTTATGTTTTAATATTTCGATTAAATAATTTTGCAATGTATAAATTATCATTGAACAAAATACCGCTAATCAAAAAAAACATCATGAATAAATTCGAAGAAATAAATCGCAAGAGAAAAGAATCCAATGCAAGATTTGAAAAATTAAATTCAAAAGTGTACAAATTATTCCTGGAAATGGGCGATGCTACGTTCTGTGACGGGGCCCTACCCAAAAAAACCAAAGAACTTATGGCCGTAGCAATCGGGGCAGTCACCAATTGCGAATCTTGCATGCAGTGGCATATTGAGCAGGCCTATCTGGATGGAGCAAGCATACAGGAGGTAATGGAAGCCCTTGAAGTTGCCATAGATATGGGAATTGGTCCGGTAACAGTCAATTCGAGGTTCGCCCTCGATGTGATGGAAAACACCTATGGAAAAATTAAATAGGGATCAATAATCAATATTATATCGTTTAAGCGATCGTCGTTTCCAGAAGTTTTATTCCATGAATATTTTAGTTCACCTCTGCTAAGCGGCATTTGTATTTTACTAAAGCAAATTTGCATCGCTATGCGCAAAATAGTTTTTGTTTAAATAATTCAGATTAAATCAGACAATATTTTACACAGATATTCATTTAGTTCCATTAAAGAAAAAAGTTATATGAGAAAAACATTAATTGCAGTAATAGTCGCTTTACCTTTTTATTTATCAGCGCAAACATTACAAAATTTTCCACCATTACAAGGAGAATATTTAGGACAAAAAACGCCAGATAATATACCAGAAATATTTGCCAAAGACATTGTTTCTGATTCTACGTGGGCAGAACATTGTCAGATTGCTATATCACCAAAAGGAGATGAAATTTACTGGTCTGCATATTCCAGGAAATACCGTCATATAGATGGAAAAAGTAATACACAACAGATTTATTTTTCAAAACTGGAAAATGCTTATTGGACAAAACCAGCTTTAGCAGAATTTGTGAAAGATTATTTAACAAATACGAATGCAGAACCTGCTTTTTCACCGGATGGTAATAGGCTATATTTTAATTCAGATAGGTCAGGTGGTTTAGGTGGTATTGATGTTTGGTATGTAGAAAGGGAAAACGAAAAGTGGAGTAAGCCAATCAATGTTGGTACACCTTACAATTCAATAAATAATGATCCTTCACCATTTTTTACAAAAAAAGGAAATGCATACTGCATGGGAAACTATCAAATCACTCCTGATGTGAAACCAATTAAATTTACATACAAGAATAATCATTTTGGGGATTCTACTATCGTAAAGATCCATCCTGATTTTTATCCTTTTTATTCAATATACGTTTCACCTGATGAAGATTATATGATTTTTTCTGGTTACCATTATCTTGGAATTGGTGAACTGGACTTGTATATTTGTTATAAAGATGAGCGCGGCAATTGGGGTTATCCAGTTATATTGAGAGATCATATAAACACAGAAACAACTGAAAGATTTCCTGTAGTTTCACCAGATGGAAAATACTTATTTTTCGTCCGACACAGAAACAATCAAAATTTCTACTGGGTATCAACTGAGACGCTTGAAAAGTACAGAAACGAAAGTATTGAAAAGAGCAAAACCCCTTCCTATTTTAAAGCAATAAAATTAAAACCTGAAGAAATTGACAAGTATCTTGGGGTTTATTCTTGTTCAGAATTGCCTTTTAAAACGACAATAAGCAATGAAGAAAATGAATTAAAAGTTAATGTTCCAGGTAGACCATCTTTTCTTTTAGAATGTTATGGTAAAAACCAATTTAAATATGATCAACAAATGCTAAAAATTGAATTCTTTCCAGATGATAATACAATGTTTCTTCATGGTGGTAGCGAAAAGTTTAGATTAAAAAAAGAAAGTTTATAATTTTAAGTTAATCATCCTATTTACAAACACTTTGGTAAGCTTAAGCTTACCAAAAAGTTTGTAATCCAACGCTGATGGATTGGAATTGAAATACCACCTCAGTGCTTGTGAATTTGCCAATCCGGGTTCCGGGTGTACTAAACAAGGTCTAATCCATATCAAGTTAAACTTCAACTCAAAAATTTCCCGGAACTAAGGCCGTTATAACCATTGTTACCGAAGGCTATCTATTTCCCAAGCACTTCCCTTGCAATCCGTGTAATGGCATCCACGCTCAGTTTCACATCTTCATCGGTGGTAACATAGGATGAAACACTGATTCGCATGGCTGTATGGCCCTGCCAGCTTGTTCCGCCACACCAGCAGGTTCCGTCCTCCTGCACAAGGCGGATCACTTCGTTGGTTTGTTCAGGATTGCCAAATTTCACCATTACCTGGTTCAGCACCACTTCATTTAAGATTTCAAATCCATTGGCACTCAGTTGTTCGGCAAAACTTTTGGCATGTTTGCAACAGCGACTCACCAATTCGGCCACGCCTTGCCGTCCCTCGCTTTTAAGTGCGGCCCACACTTCGATGCCCCTGCCCCTTCGTGATGCTTCTGGTGAATAATGATGGGGTTCGCGGCTTCCGCTTTCCTGCAAGTAGGCAGCCGACATATTCATGGCTTTTTTGAGCGCAAATTTGTCCTTCACAACTGCGAGTCCATTGTCGTAGGGCACATTCAGCCATTTATGCAAATCGCTGGCCCACGAATCTGCCAATTCTATTCCTTCGGTGAGGTGCTTATATTCGGGCGAAGCATTGGCCCACAATCCGAAGGCACCATCCACATGCACCCAGGATCCGCTCTTTGCAGCCCAGGCACAAATCGATTTAATATCATCGAAAGCACCGGTATTTACATTGCCCATTTGTGCACAAACAACAGCCGGCTCATCAATTTCAGGAAGCAATTCGGTTCGCATGCGCCCCTGTGGATCAACCGGGATTTTAACCAGCCGTTCACTCCCCAGCCCCAGCATGGCAAGGGCTTTATAAATGGTCACATGAGCCTCTTCCCCAACAAATATTTTAAATTCAGGCGCATTGAACAAACCCTGTTTTTCAACGTCCCAGCCTTTGCGTGCAAGTATAGAAGTTCTTGCTGCTGCCAGCCCCGTGAAGCTTGCCATGGTGGTTCCGGTCACCAATGCACCTCCACTTTGCGGGGGCAAGTGCAGAATCTGTTTCAGCCATTCAATGGCCAGTTCATCCAGTTTTGCCGCAATGGGCGAACTTGCCTGCATCCCAGCATTCTGATCCCAGGCCGCTGCCAGCATATTGGCTGCCATGGCCGAAGGGAAAACCGAACCGATCACAAAACCAAAGAAGCGCCCCCCGGTTGAAGCTACAGTTGCCGGAGATCCATATTTATCCAACATTTCAATCACTTCACTTGCTGAAGCCGGTTTTTCGGGCAATGCCTCTTCAAACACTTTCATGCTTAAAAGTGCTTCTTTTGTTGGAGCCACATTGCGCTCATGAGCCCTGGCTGTGTATTTTTTAATGGAATCGAATACCTGATCAAAAACGGGATCTGTCATAACTCAACATATTTAATTTGCTGCAATTTAAAGAATATATAAACATTCGTCGAAAGAAGATTAAGCTATTTGGGTCATTAAATCGAGCTTAAGGATTCTTAAGTTATATGAATTCACTTCATTATCAGCCATTAATACTTGTTTTTTAAATTTAATATTCTTATATTTACGTTTACTCCTCTCATTCTTTAAAGTAAAGAAGCACAGAATCACTGAAGAGATGAAATGCCCATGTTTGAAATATTTGCATACGAATTTTTAATAAACGCCCTCATAGCCGGAGTTCTGGCAAGCGTAATATGTGGCATCACCGGAACATTTGTAAAAGTAAAGAAGATTGTATCAAAAAAATATGATCATTGATTCTGACAGGACTACCAAAGCTTAAAATCTTTACGAGAGGATAAGGTATCTTTTAATTAGCCTTAAACAGATTATTTACGAATTCAGAAAATTTCGTTTACTGGATAAATGCATGTTGAATTTGACAGCTAATTTCTGAATTTCTGTTATCGACCAGCGACTACTACAAGCATTTATTTCAATATTAATATTTCAGATTTAAAAACTTATTACTCATTAAAACCAAAATGACATGAAAGAACAATTTCAAATTTTTTTAGAAAGCTCACAGGAATTTTTAAACCAAATTGCAGTAAGTCTTCCGCAAATCATCGGTGCTATATTAATTCTTATCATAGGATGGCTGATTGCGAAACTGGTTAAAAGATTTTTTGTAAAGCTGCTCAAATTAGTCAAGTTAAATTATTTGACAGAAAAATCCGGAGTAGAAAACTTCCTGAAAGAAGGAGGTGTAAAAATTACAGCACTTGATTTAATTGGCAGTTTAGTGTATTGGATAATTATGCTGATCGTTATTATGGCAGCATTGAATTCGTTACAGCTAACAAGTGCTGAAGTCCTATTTAATCAGATCATATTATACATCCCGAATATAATTGTATCTGTGGTTGTACTCTTACTTGGATTATATCTCGCAAAATTTGTATCTGCAACCGTTGCTGTTACTTTGAAAAATATGAATGACAGCACCGTGCATCTGATCGAAAAAATCACCTATTATGCGATTTCTGTTTTAACAGTTTTCATCGTATTGAGTCAGTTAAATATTGCGCAGGAAATTGTTACCATCGCATTTTTATTGATATTTGGAGCGTTTTGCCTGGCATTCGGATTGGCATTCGGATTAGGCGGAAAGGATTATGCTGCAGACTTATTAAAAAAACTTAAAGAGAAAAAATAGAATAAATTCAATCACTCTTTAGGCATCCCTTCTTCTTTAAACAGGGATAAAAAATAAGGAGCCTGTGATATCGTTCATGGGTTCCTTATTTAATAATTGCCTTAAAGCTTTTAGAATTCTGTTGATAGAAAACAGCAGTCTGTAGATCAGGAAACTGTTCCTGTTGATTTTATTTTCACAAATTTCACTTTCATTCTATGTTTGTTTCAAATGAACATAAAATGAAAAGAAAAACAATAATAACAACAGGAACCATCATCATGTTCATTTTGGCAGTGATGTTAAGCAATACAGCCTGTGAAAAGGAAACCGCAACAGATTCAAATGTAAACAAAACAGAACTTCCAGATATTTCAGGCTACCCCATTGTTGGAACCAAACAAAGCATTTTTTATAACAATCTTATCGAAATAACAGCTCCGCTTCAGGGGGAAGCTTTTTATGGCCAGAATGCACATTATCCGGGGAATGATCCTAAATATATTGACAATGGCGATGGAACCATCACCGATTTGGTTACCGGACTCATGTGGTCAAAATCCCCTGATATGGATGAAAATGGCGACATTGACGCATCAGATAAAATGACCTATAGTACAGCCCTGGCAGGCGCATCTGCATTCAATCTTGCCGGGTACAATGATTGGAGGCTGCCTTCGATCAAAGAGCTTTATTCACTCATAATGTTTAACGGAGAAGATGTCAGCCCTGAATCACCCACTGGCAGGAATCCTTTCATTAATACCGATTATTTTGATTTTGCCTATGGAGATACCGATGCCGGTGAACGTATCATTGATGCACAGTATGCCACAACTACCAAATATGTAGATTTTACCATGGGTAATATTGAAACCATGTTTGGCGTAAATTTTGCCGATGGGCGCATCAAAGGATATGGTTTAAAAATGCCTTTTGGTCCGGAAGAGAAAACATTTTATGTGATGTATGTTCGAGGAAATACCCAATATGGGGTCAATGATTTATCGGACAATGCCACCGGTTTGATGTGGATGCAGAATGACAGTGGTGAAGGTATGAATTGGAAAGATGCATTGAGTTATGCCGAAAATTTTGAGTATGCGGCTTATTCGGATTGGCGCTTACCCGATGTAAAAGAGTTACAAAGCATCGTCGATTACACCCGTTCTCCTGAAACTACAAATTCAGCAGCCCTTGATCCTATGTTCAATTGTACTGAAATTACCAATGAAGCCGGGGAAGTTGACTATCCGTTTTACTGGACGGGCACAACACATGCCAATGGGTCGGTGGTACCGGGAGGATATGCCTGTTATGTAAGTTTTGGCCGCGCAATGGGCTATATGAACCAATGGATTGATGTACATGGTGCGGGAGCCCAACGCAGCGACCCAAAAGCTGGAGATGCCAGCGAGTATCCAACAGGTCATGGCCCACAAGGCGATGCCGTTCGGATCGATAATTATGTAAGACTGGTACGTCAAATAAATAATTAATAGTAGCAAAAAAATAAATTGATGAAAACTGATTTTTTTGATCCCGTTCGACTTGATGAAATGAATGAAGTAAAACTAATGAACCGTGTTGACAGAAAATATTGGTTTCATTTAGATCGTCTTGAAAACCTGCTCCATTCCATCAAAAATGACTATTTCATTCTGAATATTGACGGGCAAAGCATTTTGCCTTATGCAACTTCCTATTTCGATACAACTCAAAACAATATGTATACTTCACATGTTAACGGAAAATTAAACCGGTATAAAGTCAGAAGAAGAACTTATGTTTCGACAGGTATTAGTTTTTTGGAAGTAAAATTTAAAAGCAACAAAGGAAAAACCATCAAAAAACGGATTCCTTCGGAGTTTGGAAATACCATATTAACCGATCAGGAGCATGATTTTTTAAGGCAATATATTCCCTATAATACCAACGAATTACAGCCCTCATTATTCAATAGTTTTTCGCGAATAACCCTTGCAAATAAAAATTTTACAGAGCGTTGTACCATTGATTTAAATCTTCAATTTGAGATTGGAGATAAAATGATTGCACTTGGAAATCTGGTCATCGTAGAGATTAAGTCTGCCGGGAGAAGCAATCATTCAGCCCTATCACTTGCGCTGCGCGAACAGCGAATAAAAAGCGCTGGCTTTAGTAAATACATCGTAGGTCGAACATTAACAGATTTTAGTTTAAAAAGAAATGCTTATAAACAAAAAATCAGAAGCATTGAAAAAACAATTCATACAAACAATAATCTTTACTATTTAAATTAGGAACAATGACACTAATAACCATTATCGAAGCCGTTCAGGACTTGAATTTAACAAATCCCGACCTGGCGCAACTTGAGGGTTGGGAAGAAAACCTCAGACTTCTTGGAATTAAAATAATAAATACCGCCGATTTCATCGAACTTCTTGTCAGGTTAACCCTAAATACATTGGTTTTGTTTACTGTGGTGCATTTTATGTACGCCAAAAACAGCAACCGAAAAGACTTTTATTTTAGCTTTTTAGCTGTTGGAACCGTCGTATTTCTGCTCAGTTTCTTATTAAATAGTGTAAAACTGGAGCTGGGTTTTGCACTTGGGCTTTTTGCCATTTTTGGCATTATCAGGTACCGCACCGATGCGATTCCCATCAAAGAAATGACCTACCTGTTTATCGTTATCGGTATTTCAGTTATCAACGCCCTTTCCAACAAAAAGGTTAGTTATACGGAGCTGATATTCACCAATACAGCCATCCTATATGGATTGTGGTTATTGGAGAAAAAATTAATGCTGAAACAAGAATTATCAATAAAAATGACTTATGAAAAAATTGAAAATATACATGAAAAAAATAAAAATGAATTTCTGGCCGACCTGAAGGAGCGCACCGGAAAAAATATTACCCGCTATGAAATTCGTAAAATAGATTTTCTGAAGGATACAGCAACTTTAATACTGTATTATTATGCAAATGAAAACGATAAAAATACACAAACTTAATATGATGCAGCCATGGAATTTAAAATCTTTACACATCTCGTGAATGATTATTACATGGCAAATAGCATAGTATCGATTTACTAAATTTTATAAAAATAATCGCATGAATAAACTGAAAATAATAAGTTTGCAACTATTGGTATTGTTCTTTTTAATACCAAATTCAAGGGCCCAGGAAATTGAAAATAATTTTAAAACCAGAACATCGGTTGAACTCAGTTTTGAGCCTTTGAAAGACGTGAAATTCAACTTTATTCCGGAACTCCGCTTCGACGATAAGTTTGCATTGAACAAATATCTTTTTGAAGGAGAATTGGAATATGAGCCCATAAAATTTCTTTCTCTTGCTGCCACCTACCGTTTCGGAGGAAATTTAAAAGAGAATGAGGATACTGAATATTTTAACAGGTTTGCATTGAGTGCCAAGGTCAGTAAGAAATTCAGCCGTTTTGAATCTTCTTTTCGACTTCGTTACACCAACGATGCCGATGATGATATAAACAATGAAAACTTTCTGCGTTACAAAGCATCAGTAAAATACGACATCCCAAAAAGTAAAATCACTCCTTTTATAGCAATCGAAGCATTTCAGTCGCTTACAAATGAGAATTTATACAAAATGCGTTATTCGACCGGGGTGGATTTTAAGTTATTCAAAAAGAATTATCTGGGACTGGATTATAAATTCGATTATTTCAGGGATGAATATAAAAACAACCACATTCTGAGTGTTGGATACAAAATCAAATTTTAAAAATAAAAATGAAATCTGATCTTAATCATAAAATTATAAACACATGAAAAAATATAACTTACTCATTGCTTTATTACTTTTAATAATAAGCATAAGTGCTTGTCGTAAGGACGGATTAATAACAGAAACAGAAGAAGAAATCGTTGATACCGCAGATTATGCAGATTGGACCGAAATAACGCATGGCAATCTTGCAGAGCCGAATTATTCGGTCGTTTTTAACCAAAATGAGGTGCTGCGCTTCGATATAAAAATCAGCAGCAGCGATTGGTCGAAAATGCAATCTGATTTAGCGTCAAACCTTAGTTCAGGCTCCGGAAGGCCCGGCGATCTAAATTCCGATTATGATCCGGTTTGGGTTCCCTGTTCATTTAAATTCAATGATACTGAATGGTATCATGTAGGAATCCGTTATAAAGGGAATTCAAGCTTACAATCAACTTACCAAATGGGAAACAAAAAGTTTTCATTCAAAATCGATTTCGATGAATTTGAAGATGACTATCCGGCTATCACCAATCAACGCTTTTATGGATTCAGGCAATTAAATCTGAACAACAATTATGAAGACGAATCATTGATGCGTGAGAAAGTAGGTGCTGATCTTTTCCGTCAATTTGGATTAGCTTCATCACAAACCGCATTTTGTGTTGTTTATATCGACAATGGATCCGGTTCGAAATATTATGGAGTTTATGCCTTGGTCGAAGAAGTGGACGATACGGTTTTGGAAAGTCAATTTACCGATGGTTCGGGAAACCTGTACAAACCCGACGGTGATGCGGCCAGTTTTGCAAAAGGAACCTATGATACGGACGAATTTTATTTAAAAACGAATGAAGCCTCCGCCACCTATGCCGATGTGAAAGCCCTTTACGATGTTCTGCATAGTGCAGACCGAACTTCAAATGTTGAAACATGGAAAACAAATCTGGAAGCTGTTTTTAATGTAGACGTTTATATGAAATGGTTGGCCGCAAATACCACTATTCAAAATTGGGATACTTACGGTAAAATGACACATAACTACTATCTTTATAACAATCCTGAGAGTAATCTTTTAACATGGATCCCATGGGACAATAACGAGGCTTTTCAGAATGCAAAACAAGGTCAATCGTTGAGTTTATCGTTAAGCGAAGTGAGCAGTAATTGGCCCTTAATTAATTATTTAATTGGGGTTGATGAGTACAAACAAATGTATGAATCTTATTTAAAGCAGTTTATTGATGAGGTTTTTGTTCCGGCAAATCTAATATCAACCTACACATCCTACTATAATTTAATAAAAGATTATGCTTATGCAGAAGAAGCGGGTTATACTTTTATTTCATCTGATAGCCAATTCGATCAGGCTGTGGCAACTTTAAAAACACACGTTCAAACCAGA
>CAYNTB010000012.1:13106-14424 GCA_964399905.1 uncultured Bacteroidales bacterium
TGAAATGAGCATGATGCTGTAGAACAATGATCTATATGATTATTTTCTCCTCATGCGAATTCCAAGTAACCAATTTAATAAATCATAAAAAAATAAACACATGAAAACAAAAAATAAAATTAACCTAAGCATATTCATGCTTGTAATTACGATGCTTTTAAGCATGAATATGGCACTGGCACAGCAACGCGGGCAACAAGGGCCGCCACCTGCTCCAGATGCAAAACAAATATCACTAATGGTTGAAGATTTATCAAAAGAACTTTCGTTAACAGCATCGCAAAAATCACAAATTTCGGACCTGTATACGGCCCACTATAAAACCATCGAATCAAAAACCAAATCCGGACGACCCAATCGCGAAGAGATGGATGCACTCAAAACCAAGTTCGAAAAAGAGGTAAATGCCTTACTAACCGAAGAACAACAAAAGTTATACAAGGCTTACCTTAAAAAAAATGCGCCTAAACAAAACGGTCAGCAACGACCCATTAAATAATCATTATGTCAATTAAAAGTATAAATGGATGCATCGGTTGTGGGACATGTGTAAGCACGTGCCCGACCGATGTTATTCGGCTCGATTCCCGATCAGGAAAAGCAGTGATTAAATATCCTGCCGATTGTCAAATTTGTCATTTATGCAGAATGTATTGCCCGGTAGATGCAATTACCATTTCACCGGAAAAATCAATACCTGTAATCGTTTCGTGGGGGTAATATGGAAAAGCAAATAAAAAAATATCAGCTCATCGGAGCAACATTCCTTTTTATAGGTTTCCCTGTTCTGCTATGGGGAATTGGGAACATCCCAAAGCGAAGCTTTCTCAAAGAGGCCATTTCCCTACTCACTTTGGTCTCCTTTTTTCTGATGCTGGCGCAATTTTACCTGACCAGAATCAATAAAAAAACATTGAAAATACATCATATGAGCAGGGTTCTGAATATTCATAAAATCATTGGATACATTTTTATCCCGATGCTCCTGCTTCATCCCTTCCTGATTGTTTTGCCACGATATTTTGAATCTGGCACTGAACCATCGGATGCATTTATCACCATCATCTCCACCTATAATCAGACTGGGGTTCTTTTAGGAATTACAGCCTGGTGTTTGATGCTGATTTTAGGCATTAGCTCTCTTTTCAGAAATCGGCTGGGGATATCCTATAAAGCCTGGCGAATATTTCATGGTTTAATTTCCACAGCTTTTATCATTATAGCCAGCTGGCATGCCATTGACCTCGGACGACATACAAATTTAAACATGTCGGTACTCATTATGTTTTTGGCAGGAATTGGCATATTGATTTTAATG
>CAYNTB010000013.1:0-3525 GCA_964399905.1 uncultured Bacteroidales bacterium
TGTCAGGTGATCGAGGAAGCGCAAAAAAGAGGAGTTCAGGTAATGGCTGACCAGTATCCGTATGAAGCCTCCAGTACATCATTAAAAGCAGCTGTTATTCCGCGCTGGTTACAAGAGGATGGAAACCTCACTGAAAAACTATCAGCTGATAAAATAAACACAGGAATTAGTCAGGAGATTTTGACCAATATCGAAAGAAGGGGAGGTGATGAATCTTTGGTCATTGTATCTTATCAACCCAGGCCGGAATTTGATGGATTAAGTTTAAGGCAAATATCTGAAATTGTTGGAATATCAGATGTGGAAACAGCAATAATGTTGGTAAAAGAAGGAGACCCGTCCGTGGTTTCATTTAATATGGACAAAGCGGATATTGAATATTTTATGCAAAAAGACTATGTGATGACATGTTCGGACGGTTCGGTGCAGGTTCCCGGGATAGGGAAACCACATCCCAGAAATTATGGTTCATTTACGCACAAGATCAGAAAGTATGTGTTGGAGGATAGTTTGTTAACCATGGAACAGGCTATAAGATCAGCAAGCACTTTACCTGCTAAAATGATTGGCCTAAAAGCACGGGGAAAAATTGCGATCAATTTTGCAGCAGATATTGTGATCTTTGATCCTAAAAATATTCGTGACATGGCTACTTATAAGAACCCACATCAATATAGTGAAGGAATAACATTCTTAATTATTAATGGTAAATTAGCCATTGATCATGGGCATTACAATGGAACCTTGGCAGGGAAACCCATTCGTATGAATCAATAAATACACAAATTAAAATGGCAGATCATCATCTACTTCCGGTGGAATTTCATCCATCGAAGGTTGAGGGATGTTTTCAGTGGACTGATTTCCAGCTTTCTCTAACCGCCATGCTTCCAGGTTGTTAAAATAGCTCACTTTGCCATCTTTTTCCCATTTCCTGCCTTTAATATTAAAACTAACTTTTATTTCGTCATTAATATTATACTGGTCCAATAAATCGCAACGATCCTGGTTTAGCTGGAATTTAATCGTTTCGATGAACTCTCTTCCGGATACCTCTTCTTTTTTTTCCAAAACAAATTCGCGCTTTTTAAAAGATGCCGTTACTTGCTGGGTGTTAAATTTCTCAATTAATTTTCCGTCTATTTCAAAACTCATAACTTGTCTAATTTTAATAATCAATAATCAATATTAATATGTAATGCCTTCCAATCTTCAAATACCGCCCTTGATTCGTCTTTCATTAGCTGTATGCTTGGAATTTTTCGAAGGTTGGCTGGCAAAGATACTTCTTTATAAATAAACGAATCGTCAAAATTTACATATTCTGCATCAGTTCGCGTGGCTGCAAAGTAAATTTTTTCAGGCCTTGCCCAATAGATGGCACCCAGGCACATCGGGCATGGTTCACAACTGGTATAAATCTCACAACCTTCAAGCTGATGGCTTTTGAGATTTTTACATGCTTCACGGATGGCAATAATTTCTGCATGAGCAGTGGGGTCGTTGTTTGAAATGACCTGGTTGCATCCTTCACCGACGATTTTCCCGTCTTTTACAATAACGGCCCCAAATGGCCCCCCTTTCAGGTTTTTGATATTCGATCTTGCCAGTTCAATGGCTCTTGTCATAAATTTCTTTTGCATTCTTTATAAATTCCAGTTTAATTTTATGTTATGATCAGATATTGAGTTGCTTAAGATGTTTTTGTAAGCTGCAAAATTAATAAGTTCGCCGCCCAGATTTCTTATGAGTTGTGTTTCCATTTGCGCATCAATCAGTTTGTAATTTAGTGATTTTAATTTTTCAACCAAAAAAAACAATGCAATTTTTGAGGCATCATTTACCAGGTGAAACATTGATTCGCCAAAAAAAATTTTGCCAATTGAAACGCCATATAAGCCTCCCACCAGTTTCTGTTCAAGATAGGTTTCCACCGAATGTGCATATCCTTTTTTGAATAAATTAATATATGCCCGTTTCATTTCGCTGGTAATCCATGTTCCGGCATCATCTCTTCGTGGAACTTCTGCACAGTGATTGATCACTGCTTCGAAATTCGTATCGGTTTTTATGGTAAATGCTCCTTTTTTAATGAGCCGGTTCAGGCTTTTTGAGACTTTAAAATTTTCTGGAAATAAAACCATTCGAGGGTTCAATGCCCACCATAAGATGGGTGAATATTGATCGTACCACGGAAAAATCCCATTCCGGTAAGCCAGTATCAAGCGCTCCTCACTTAAATCACCACCGATGGCAAGTAGCCCGTCATCATTGGCAAGCTCCGGATCAGGAAAAATAAGTTCATCAGTCAGGGCAAATATGGTCATGATTTGTTGGCTTCCAATATACAATGTTTTATAATATCAGATATTTCGGCAATCTGTTCATTGGAAATAATTAGTGGCGGAGCTATTCTGAATGCATTTTTATGGAATAGAAAACGGTCAACAATTAATCCTTTATCAATCAAATTGTTTATGATTTTATCGCAGAGCAATTCATTGTCAGCTTCAACTGCCAACATTAATCCCATCCCTCTGATTTCCTTAATCCCCGGTAAAGAATTCAGGAGTTTTCTGAATAAATCTCCTTTTTTAACGGCTTCGTCAGCCAGATTTTCTTCGAGAAGAATACTGAGGCTCGCCAGTCCGGCGGCTGCGCAAACCGGGTGACCACCAAAGGTTGTGATATGACCCAGTTCGGGATTGTTTGTCAGTGTATTCATCATTTCTTTTGATGCGATAAAAGCACCGATGGGCATTCCTCCACCCATGCCTTTGGCCAAACAAAGAATATCCGGAACAACCCCAAAATTTTCAAAGGCAAATAATTTGCCGGTTCTTGAAAATCCCATTTGTATTTCATCGAAAACAAGCAGGGTTCCGGTAAATTCACATCTTTTTTTCAGCTGCTTCAAATAATTTTTTTCTGGCAGAATAATTCCTGCTTCGGCCTGAATGGGCTCAACAACAACACATGCGGTTTGTTCAGTAATTTTACTTAAATCAGCAATCTTGTTAAATTGTAAAAAGTGAACATCGGAGAGTAATGGACGGTAGGCATTTTTCATTTCTTCGTGGCCCAATATACTTAATGCGCCATGTGTGCTTCCATGATATGCATTTTTAAATGAAATAATTTGAGTTCGGGAAGTAACTCTCTTCGAGAGCTTAAGTGCACCTTCAATGGCTTCGCTTCCTGAATTTACCAGATAAACGGCATTTAGGTTTTCCGGTAAATGATCCACCAGCATTTTTGTAAGTTTAACCTGTGGGCTCTGTATGTATTCTCCATATACCATCAGGTGCATGTATTGATCCAATTGTTCTTTGATTGCCTTAATAATTTTAGGATGATGATGCCCGAGATTATTGACGGAAACACCTGAGACCAAATCGACGTATCGATTCCCTTCGGTATCAAACATATAAATCCCATCTGCATGGGTTATTTCAAGCGAAAGCGGTTTGCTTGATGGTTTTGCAAGATTTCGTGTAAATATTTGCCGATTGGTAAGCATATCTT
>CAYNTB010000013.1:3608-14369 GCA_964399905.1 uncultured Bacteroidales bacterium
TACAAAAATAGTTTAAAGATTTGGTTTGTATCATCTTCACCCTGCTTATAATGTTTACAAAATATTGTTAATTAAATTGTTTATAAAAACTTGCTGCATTTAGGAAAAAATAATTTATACTTGCAGCTATACTTGGATGAATAATATGGTAAAGAAAGTTGTTGTTATTACGGGAGCTTCATCAGGAATTGGACGGGCTTTGGCGAAAAGATTTGCTGAACCTGGCACTGCTGTTGTAATTGGTGCACGAAATATGGAAAAGCTTAATGAACTTGCCAATGAATTAAAGGCCGGTTCAAATCAGGTTTTGCCCGTCAGAACGGATGTTAGCAAAGAGGAAGACTGTAAAAATTTAATCCAGCGGGCAGTCGATAAGTATGGAAGGGTTGATGTATTGATTAACAATGCGGGGATATCCATGCGTGCACTTTTTGAGGATCTTGATCTGAAGGTGATCAAGAAATTAATGGATGTGAATTTTTGGGGAACTGTATATTGCTCAAAATATGCGATGCCGCATTTATTGGCAACCAAAGGGTCGCTGGTAGGTGTTTCGTCTATTGCAGGTTATAAAGGCCTTCCCGGACGAACAGGTTATTCAGCCTCAAAATTTGCCATTCATGGTTTTCTGGAGACTGTCAGGATCGAAAATCTGAAGAAAGGATTACATGTTTTAATTGCATGCCCCGGCTTCACTTCTTCGAATATTCGGAATACAGCCCTTGGCAACGATGGATCGCAGCAAGGCGAATCTCCTCGCGATGAAAGCGAAATGATGTCGGCAGAAGAAGTAGCTGAAAGGATTTATAAAGCTATTTATCGTCGTAAAAATTGGCTGACATTAACTTCACAAGGCAAATTTACCGTACTTTTTAACAAATTTTTCCCAAAAATAATGGATAAAATGGTTTATAACCATATGGCGAAAGAACCCAATTCACCTTTTAAATAGAGAAAAAATTAACATTTAGCACAATGAGTAAATTAACACTAGACATCAAACCTAAAATTGGCTTCGGCGAAATCAAATTCGGATTTACAATTGAACAAGTAGTATCGGTAATTGGAAAAGCTGAAGACATTGAAGATATTCAGGAAGAAGAAGATTTTAATACGGTAATAATGAACTACTGGGAGATGGGATTATCTGTATTTGTTGAAGGCCATGGAGCTGAAAAATCAATCGTTTCATGTTTTGAAACTGATAACCCGGAGGCCGTTTTATTTGGGAAAAAGGTTTTTAAATTAAAAGAAAAAGAAGTGATTGCCTTAATGAAAGAACACGGTTTCACGGATATCGATACCGAAGTTGAAGAGAATGGAGAATACAGGCTTTCACTGGAAGATGGAATGATAGATTTCTTTTTTGAAAAAGGTGAAATGATTGCTGTTAACTGGGGTGTGCTGGTGAATGAGCATGGTGAAATCGAAGAATTTTAAGGATTCAATTCAGCAATAGAATTTTATTTTTAATCATTTAATTCATTCAAAAGAAAAGTTACTATTGATTTTTTTTGGATCTGGGGTGAAATTGATCGATGGCCTTTTTTAAATAATTCCGATCCAAATGCGTATAGATTTCGGTTGTCGTTATTGATTCATGTCCAAGCATTTCTTGTACCGCCCTTAAATCAGCACCTCTTTCAACCATATGTGAAGCAAATGAATGACGCAGGGTATGAGGACTGATACTTTTCTTAATTCCGCATAATTTAACCTGGTTTTTTATAATCAAAAATATCATCACCCTGGATAATCGTTGACCTCTTTTATTTAGAAACAGAAAATCTTTATGTTCAGCCTTGATTTCGATACTATTTCGAAAGTTATCAACATATAGTTCAATATGTTTCATGGCTTCTTTTCCAATCGGCACAAGACGTTCCTTGTCGCCCTTTCCAATTATTTTTATAAAGCCTTGTTTGAAATATAAATTAGATAATTTTAGGTTAGTGAGTTCGGAAACACGTAATCCGCAACTGTACAATGTTTCAAGAATTGCTTTGTTTCTTTGCCCGTTTTCATTGCTAAGGTCAATGCTTTCAATTAACTGATTAACCTCGTCGATACTCAAAGTATCGGGTAATTTACGGCCGATACGCGGTGATTCAAGAAGTTCGGTGGGATCCTGATCAATAATTTCTTCGATCAGCAAATATTTATAAAATGCCTTGATGCCTGAAATAATTCTGGCTTGTGTGCTTGCACTCACACCCAGGCCATTTATCCAAATCAGAAACTCTTTGAGTTGTGAGTAGGTTACACCGGTGGGAGAGACCTCTTTCTGATTTTGATTAAAAAAAAAGGCCAGCTTTTCAACATCTGACAGATATGCAGCAATTGAATTTTTTGACAATGATTTCTCATAGGCCAAAAAAGATTTGAATCCTTTCAGGTGGATATCCCAGTTCATAAAACAAAGATATGATATAAAGCTTCTTTTATGTAAGCGACTTACGATAAAATAAAACTTCTATATCATTACTCAAGACTTACAGCAGGAGAATCCAGATTCTGCTTGATGTTATCGAGATATTGGTGCAATTTTTCAGTGTCTTTTGCTTGAATGATTTCAAGTAATTGAATTAATTGATCTTTGATCTGGGATAGTTGTAATGAGCTGTAAGGCCCAAATAAAATTTCAGATATCAGATAATGATCTTCCGAGAATAAGCCTTCAGCAATATCCAGGTGCTTTTTAAATGTTGTACCAGGTGCATCCTGCTTGCGCATACAAGCGGCAAAAACAATGGTTGATGAAAAAGGTACCGCAAGGGAATATGCAATGGTCCGATCATGCCCGTCGAAGGTGTATTCGTGAATATTTAATCCCAGTGAATCAAAAAAATTGAAGAAGAACTTTTTCCCGGTTTCATCTGAATCACTGATGATGATTGCATGTTGGTTTTTTAAATTATTCAGACTGGCAAAGGTTGGGCCAAACATCGGATGTGTTGATACAAAACGAAATCCGCAATCCTTGTAAAACGCGCTGAGACCATTTTTTACGGAAGCGATATCTGCCAAAATGCATTCTTTCGGCAAATAAGGGAGCACGGTTTTGAATACTTTTATGGTGCTTTTTAAATCGACCGCATTAAGCAGTAAGTCCGGCTTAAATTCAGCAATTTCATTCAGTTTTGTCAAACGTTGGGTATTAAAAACATACTTCAGTTTTTCCAGTTTTTTATCAAAAATGGCAACTTCATGTTGCAGGCATAGTGAGTCAGAGAGCCAGATGCCCATCTTTCCTGCACCGATAATCAATATTTTCATTCTTATTTGGTTTATTGTATTTTAGTATTCTTGTCCGCTGTTTTATTCATAATTAATTTCTGATGCAAAATCGATTCTTCGTGAATGGATTTAAAAATCTTTTCACTGAAATCACTGCTCAATCCCCTGATTTCTGCTTGCTTTACCCTCTTTTCCATGATCTCTCCATATCTTCCGGGCTGAAAAATTGTAACCGCATTATCACGCTTGTATCTTCCAATGTTTTCTGCAACATGCATTCTCTTTTCGAGTATATCAAGGATTGAAATATCGAGCTGGTCGATTTCATTCCTTAGACTTTCGAGGTCAACATTGATTTTGGGGCTGTTGTTGGTTTTTCGAATCACAAGCTGATCAAAAACTTTTTGAAGAGCTTCGGGTGTTAATTGCTGATTTGCATCGCTCCAGGCATGATCCGGATTGATGTGTGTTTCAATCATCAGACCGTCAAAGTTTAAGTCCATTGCCTGCTGGGATACCTCAAGTATTAAATCACGCTTGCCTGAAATATGGCTCGGATCGGCAATGATTTGTATTTCCGGAAATCGTCTTTTTAAATCAATGGGAATCTCCCAATTGGGTTCGTTGCGGTATTTAACTTTATTGTATGATGAGAAGCCCCTGTGAATAACTGCAAGTTTTTTTATTCCGGCACGATTAATCCTTTCGATGGCGCCTATCCACAACTCCAGATCGGGACTGATTGGGTTTTTAATAAGTACCGGAATATCAACATCCTAAAAACCTTCGGCTAGTTCCTCGACCGCAAAAGGATTTGCTGTTGTCCGGGCTCCAATCCATAGCATGTCAATTCCGTGTTTTAAGGCTTCATAAACATGCACGGCTGTTGCTACTTCTGTTCCTGTGAACATTCCGGTTTCTGCTTTAACTTTTTTGAGCCATGGCAGTCCTTTTGTTCCAATGCCTTCAAAAAGGCCCGGCCTTGTTCTGGGTTTCCAGATACCTGCACGAAAAAATTTAATGCCCATTGCTGACAAGGCCCGCGCAGTAGCCAAAGTTTGTTCTTCTGTTTCTGCACTGCAGGGCCCGGCAATAAAAATTGGCCTTTTTAACGTCTGTTCGTCAATTTTTAAAGTTTCAATTTCAATAGATGTATTCATGGTTAATGGTTTAATAATATTCTTGATTTAGCTTCTTTTAGTTTTCCTTTGGGATTGCTGAGTGATACCCTGATGTATCTTTTTCCTTGTTCACCGAATATAAAACCCGGTGTTAAAAATATTTTGTTTTGATGAAGTATGTGTTCCGAAAATGTTTCAGAATGATTGAAGTTTTCTGGAATTTCTGCCCAGACAAACATGCCAGCCTGTTCTTTTTGATATTTACAGTTTAAAATGTCGAGCATCTCCAAAACAATTTTTTGTCTTTCTGAATATTCAGTATTTAGGCTTTCGTACCAACTGTCAGGATTGTTGAGTGCACTTACGGCTGCTTTTTGCATGGGTTTGAAAATCCCGGAATCCATATTGCTTTTGATTTTTAGAATATGTTGTATAAAAACCGGATTTGAAGAAAGCATGCCCAATCGCCAACCGGCCATATTGTGTGATTTACTCAATGAATTTAATTCGATGGTGCATTCTTTTGCCCGAGGCACTGATAAAATACTTTGGGGATCGGAATTCATGATGAAACTATATGGGTTATCGTTACATAGTACGATGTTTTTGCTTAATGCAAAGTCAACCAATTCTTCAAATAAATTATTCCCTGCTTTTGCACCGGTAGGCATATGCGGATAATTGACCCACATCAGCTTTACAGCTTTTAAATCCATTGCAGAAATTTCTTCCAGATTAACCTGCCAGTTTTGCTCACTTTTTAAAGTATAAGGTATTGGAATCGCTCCAACCATTTTACTTACAGAAATATAGGTGGGGTAACCCGGATCGGGAATCAGAACCTGATCACCCGGATTTAAAAAGGCCATTGAAATATGCATGATGCCTTCTTTGGATCCGATGAGCGGCAATATTTCAGTTTCGGGATTTAAATCCACCTTATATCTGGTGTGATACCATTTTGAGATGGCAGCCCTTAATTCGTCAATCCCTTTATAGGGTTGATAGCCATGGGATTGATCCTTTCGGATTTCCTGTTCTAATGTATGCAGTGTTGCTTCGGAAGGCAGCAGGTCGGGATTTCCAATACCCAGGTTGATAATATTTTCCCCCGATTCAATGCGTTGCTTGATTTCCCTTAATTTTTGTGAGAAATAATATTCCTCAATATGGTTGACTCTTTGTGCTGGTACTATCATCATGGAATGAATTATAATAATGAATTAATTTGTTGGTGTTGAATCGGGTTTAATGCGGCGGGATATTCACCCAGTATGCGTAAATCCTCAACATATTTGCCAATACTCTTAACCGCATTCTGATATTGATCAATTTTATCGAAAACCATATCAATGTAGAAGAGATAGGTCCATTCTTGTCCGATCAACGGCAGTGATTGGATTTTTGTGAGGCTGATATCAAAAGCTGCCAGAACTGTTAAGAGCTGGGCGAGGCTTCCGGTTCGGTGAGATAAAGTCAAAACCCAGGAAGCTTTGTTAATGCCATCCATATTGCGGACCGGATTTTCATTTTCTTCCAGATTGCTGACAATCAAAAAACGGGTGAAATTTCTTTTATTGGTTTCAATTCCCCGGGCAAGAAGTTCCAATCCAAAGTTTTTTGCCGCGATCTCATTTGATATGGCTGCTCTTCCCAATATTTTATCCTGGCTGATTTCAAATGCGCTATAGGCCGTATCATCGCTATTGATGAGCTTGATGTGCGGATACTTTTTAAAAAACGCCTTGCATTGTTGCAATGCCATGGGGTGAGAATGCACTTCTTTAATCTCATCGATTTTTTGGCCGGGCAGGGCCATTAAACTATGTTTTACCCTTAGCTTATGTTCTGCCCTGATAAAAAGGTTCGATTCGCGCAATAAAGTATAATTTCCCAAAATGCTTCCAACCAGCGTATTCTCAATGGCAACGATTCCAAAATCGGCTTTTGAAGCATGAATTGAATCAAATAATCCTTCAAAAGTCATACAGGGTACTATTTCAATTTCTTTGCCTTTAAAATACTGACGGGCGACAATTTCATGAAATGAATTGTAGTACCCCTGAATTCCTACTCTTATCATAATGTCAAAAAAAAATCCGCCTTAAAGAGCGGATTGGTTTATAAAAAGTTTATTTATATGCAATTACCGCTCTTTTCTGCTGGGATATCCATAGAAATAAAAATAAAAGCCAAAATATGTGTTCATGTTTTTCATATCAAAAAAAAATCCCATCTTATGCAGATGGGACCTTATATTTTTAACTTATTATTATATACAACCCCCATCTATCCTTTCAGATAAAAGTATTACAATATTTAAAGAATAAATTTTTATTTTTTTGTTTTATGGTTCTTTGTCAGTGGCTTAGCTATCTTCTGGCTGTTGCATCCAGGTAATTATTAATGGGATTGTTCTCGTCGGTATCCTTCGAAAGTATCCAATCTACTGTTGGTTGCATATATAAGATAGAGGTATTGTAAGGTTCCGGATCGTATTTCGCAAATTTAGAGTCAGGTTGTGAGTATAAATAATCGGTCGTAAGCACCTTATATACGGTATTGAATTCGATGGGGCTTCCGTCTGACAAAAAGTAACCTCCAATCGTTGTCATTCCTCCAATTACCAGGTTGTCCGAACAATCAATAACCTGTTCACCACTTAACTCCAGTTCGTAGAGGGTATTTGTGAAAGGCAACAGCCCAACAATGGTTGCCAGCGTTATATTTCCCTGGGGTATATCCTGTCGTATGCCTCCTGCATTGGTCATTGAAATGTCTGCTTCAGGATAGGCATAAAGCCACGAGTCTGCAACCATGTTCTCCATTTGTGGAGTATTTCTACTGATGGGTTCAGAACTATAACCGATCACTACATTCAAATCATCTTCAGCCTGAAGAACCCATTTATCAACCATGTTTTGAACCGAATTACTTGAAGTTTTCGGTTGGTTTTCCACGGTTTCTGTCGATAAAATTTTTGTAGCTTTATTTGCTGGATCAAACTCAATCACAACTTTCATATAGGATCGAAGATTTGAGCCAGATTGAATAAACCCGACACCGTCAATGATTTTGTCAACATATCGATGGGTGTGACCACCGGTAACTAAACTCACTCCAAGTGTTTTTGCGATCGGGGCCAGGCTGTTCATTTCATTCTCCCCGATGTGGCCCACAACAATAATTATATCTGCACCTAAATTCTTCACAATTGGAACATATTCCGTTATGGCATCTTCATAAGAGGTGAAATTATAATCTTCAACAAAAGCAGGAAATGTAGAGGTGGGAGTGCTTCTGGATGCAAGGCCAATGATCCCGACCTTTAAACCGGCCGCTTCTTCAATTACATATGGTAATGCGAAAGATGGTATTTCCCCTGAGCTTTTAGATTGAATATTTGCAGCGATTAATGGGAAGTTGAGCAGCGCTTTGTTTTTTATCAGTTCTTCGATTTTGAAATCGAATTCGTGATTTCCAATGGTAGCCACATCATAACCCATTTCGTTCATGACTTCAATCATCGACCTGCCCTGAAACCAGGTAGAAATTGCCGGGCCTGTCCACATATCACCCCCGCTTATAACTAAAAATGAATCGGCTTTATATCCTTCACGGTTTACCCATAAATCATACATCCCTGCTGCCCCTCCATAATTTTCATTGGCTTCCATCCAGCCGTGTTCATCGTTTGTGTAAAGAACTACCAGGTTTGTTTTTTTTGCTGTGGGCTCTTTGTCATTATTGGTGCCGGAGGGTTTTTTGGCACATGATATTTGAAGTGTTAAGATAAAGAGGATGAATATTTTGAGTGTTGTTTTCATTTTATAATCATTAGATTTACAATTAAAATCTAAATTTAGTTAAAGTTACGTATTAGATTTTAGCTCCGGATTTTTAATTTTTAATAAATTTTGTCATATAACGCTTATCGGGTGTTCTGATTTCCAGAAAATATATGCCGGGATCAAGCTGGTTTGTTTCTATTTTGTAATTATTAAACACTCCTTCCATCATCATTTCTCCTAAAATGTTGAATATTTGATATTCTCCGAATTCGATATTTTTGAGGTTTAACTGGTCAGTTAGCGGATTAGGGTAAATGGAGATTTCATCAAAAGCATCATAAGGATCATCGATTCCTACAGAAGAGTTCCAATATTGCCCAACTTTGTTCCCCCAAATATACTCAGCCAGTTCCGGTTGGTCGATAAATGGATTGCGGTTTTTTTGCCAATTGTAAACGATGTTGTTTCTATTCATCTCAAAATCATCCGGAGGATCCTGTCTGTGCCATACAATTAATGAATCCAAATCTCCCATTTTTCCAACCGTTGAATTGTCGGGATTGCCTGAAACAACATCCAGTCCATTATAGCGGATTGCCATAAAAAAGAGGCTTCTGGCAACATCACCTTTCCAGCTGCCATGATTGTTAGGCGGTCCATTATATTCTTCACCATAATCTTTATTCGACCTGATGGAGTTTTCTGTATAATCACTGGCACGCAAAGCATGTGCGTCAGAATGCCCGTGTTCAATTTGGTCCGCATTTGAGAGCACAAATAAATCGATACCGTCGGCATAAAATGAGGTGCCATCGGAAAATCCACCCCTGGATTGAGGGTAGATGTGCTCCCTGTTCCAGGTACCGACCGAAGTAGTGGAAGTTTGTTGCAAACTTTTTGAACGTCCTTCCTCCGAATATAAGAGCCATACAGCCATATTGTTATCCGGATCCTGATCGGCTTCTTTCAGGATATCCCATACATCTCCATAATTTTGGGCACGAACGATATTTGGGTCGGCGATAATATTTTGTAATTCATTTTTCAGATCCTGTCCGGCAAGGCCGCTCAGCGAGCTGTAATAATTTTCAACTGCCGTGGAGGTAACCATGCCATAGGTTGGGTTTAACGGCGTTCCCCAGGCACTTCCGCTTACATCATTATCAATTATTTTTATGGTGTAATTATTGTTGATAATCGTGACATCAGATGGTTGGTTGCTGCAATAAACCTTGAGAAATTCATCTCCTTCAGTTTCTGAATCATCAATGGTTGAAACCGTAAGACTGGCTGATAAAGCTCCATTTGCAATGGTGATACTGTTTCCGGCTGTAAAATCATTCTGGTTAAAGTTTCCGTTAGTCAGACCAATTGTCAATGTTAAATCCTGATCCATGACCACGTCCGAAGTAAATGTAATGTCAAATTGATCTCCTTCGTTATAAGATTCATTGGGTGCGGAAATAGTGATCCTGAACCGGGTTTTACTGCTTGAACCATCATTTGGCAATCCCGGGCTCGGCATGCCCACCTTGTATGTTCCGTCGCCATTATTTTGAATTGAGTGTCCGTTTTTATTCCCGTATTCATTTTCATTAATTTGAACGGTTTTGCCTAAAACACTCAGTAATTCAGGATCATCCGGATCATCAGTATCGTAAACCAATGCGTCGATCAGATTTGTATTGGTGACATAGGTGCCAGTCGGAAAATCGGCGACACTGGCATGATAAATGGCTACGGCATCCTGGCCGTTTTGCAAGGTATTAGAAGGCCAAATAATGGAAGGAGTCGGTACCACATCGGTATTACCCATCAAAAAAAGTCCATTAGCATCAGTGGTATATCCATTCAGATCAATGGTATAATAACTAAGATCTCCATTGCCGGAAAACATCACAATAATATATCCATCTAGGCTTTGGTTAGGAAGCGTTGTCTTCAATTCGATAAACTCCAAGACGTCAGTTCCGTCTGTATCAGCATCTAATTCATTGATTATTATGTTTTGAGAATAAGAATTGCTCCAAAAAAACAATAAGAGCAAAACAAAGAGGAGGGGAGCCTTCATAGTTTCAATTAATTAAAAAAAATTTAAAAAGCAAACTTAGAAAAAAAAATGTACAAATCGGCTTAAGGCATTCTTTTGATTAGAATCAAATTTAAATCGAACCTATTCATTAAATGGGATAATCTTGAATTAATTATTGGCAATAAGTGATGAAAACTTTTCTCAAATAATTATTAACACTTTGTTAAAAAGTAGCTTAAAATATTTAATAAGTTTTTGTTTTAGATATTGGCTCAACGTTCAAATATGTTTAATTTTAAAATCTCCTAAAAAGTCTGAATGTTGGCTAATAAAAGCTTTGTATTAGGAGAGGTGTTAAGATATAAACAACTGATAATTAAACGAAAACATTTGGATGATTATTTTTTTGTCGAAATTTTGATAAATGTTAATTAAAATTTAATAGCTCCTTAACCACTAAAAGATTTAAAAAACTTATTCTTGCCTTGAAATTTCAAGGTTCTTTACAGAAGGCAGTATAGATGTATTTTAAATTATATTTTAAGTAGTGGCGAAAGGACAGTCGAATTTGAATTTTATG
>CAYNTB010000014.1:0-10887 GCA_964399905.1 uncultured Bacteroidales bacterium
CCGTTGTTGCTTTTATTACACTTACAACCAGGTCGTTAGCCAAACTCAGGCATATTTTGGAATAGTTTATTTAAACCGACCTAAATCAATACGAATTTTAAACTTCTACCCTTAATTCGCCTATGCTGCGCGCTTTGGGCACTTGGGCTCTAACTTCAGCTCCAAAGTGCCGAACAAAAGAGCTCGGTTTAATTACATTTAATAATTGGAAAATCAATTGCGAATTGATTATCTTTATGATAACAATTTTGTAATCAGATTTTAAATGAACCTATTTAAATCAAATCCATTTATCTTCTTAATTAGAATTAATATAAATTGATATTTGAGTAAATATTTACCTGATTACTTTTTTGATAAATCCAAAATGCCTGATATTTTTGTTAATGAATAAAATATGAGTGTAATATTCGTTTTAATCGGAGTAAGTCTTTCTGTAGCAATTGGTTTTTTGGTGGCATTCATCTGGTCTGTAAAAAGTGGCCAATATGAAGATGACTATACCCCATCGGTTCGGATATTATTTGATGATAAACCCAAAGAGGATAAAAACAAGGAAGAAAAATCGGAAACAAAAACTAAAAAATCCAATCATGGAAATTGAAAAATTCTATTACGACAATCGTATTGTAAAATATTTCGCCCAGGCAACAATTCTTTGGGGCATTATAGGTATGCTTGTCGGATTGTGGGCAGCAATGCAATTGGTTTGGCCTTCATTATCTTATGATCTCGCTCAAAATACCTTTGGCCGAATAAGACCTGTTCATACCAATGCCGTCATTTTTGCATTTGTCGGAAATGCCATATTCACGGGTGTTTACTACTCGCTCCAAAGGCTCACCAAAGCAAGGATGTACAGTGATTTTCTAAGTTACCTTCATTTTTGGGGCTGGCAGATTATCATTTTACTTGCTGCAATTACCCTTGTTTTAGGATTCACCACAAGCAAAGAATATGCAGAACTTGAATGGCCATTAGATATTCTCATCACCATTATTTGGGTTGTTTTTGGTTGGAATATGTTTGGGACCATCATCAAACGAAGAACGGGACATATTTATGTTGCGATCTGGTTTTACATCGCAACATTTGTAACCGTGGCTGTTTTGCATATCGTTAATTCGCTGGCCATTCCGGTTACATTCTGGAAAAGCTACACCCTTTTTGCAGGTGTACAGGATGCACTCGTTCAATGGTGGTATGGGCATAATGCTGTTGCTTTTTTCCTGACAACACCTTATCTGGGTTTAATGTACTATTTTCTGCCGAAAGCAGCCAATCGGCCCATTTATTCCTACAAATTATCCATCATCCACTTCTGGGCATTAATATTTTTATATATCTGGGCAGGGCCGCACCATTTGTTGTATTCGGCATTACCAGATTGGACCCAGGCACTCGGCGTTGTTTTCTCAATTATGTTGATCGCTCCATCCTGGGGAGGAATGCTCAATGGACTATTAACCCTTCGGGGGGCATGGGACAGGGTAAGGGAAGATCCCATTCTGAAATTTATGGTTGTAGCAGTTACCGCTTACGGACTCTCAACTTTCGAGGGGCCCATGATGTCCCTTAAATCAGTAAACGCCATCACCCATTTCACCGACTGGACCATTGCACATGTGCATATCGGAGCTTTGGGATGGAACGGATTTATGACTTTTGGGATGCTATACTGGCTGATGCCAAGAATCTTTAACACTAAGCTTTACTCCCGAAAACTTGCCAATACGCATTTCTGGCTTGGTACGCTTGGCATCCTCTTTTATGCCATACCGCTCTATTGGGGTGCAGTAACACAAGCCCTGATGTGGAAAGAATTTACACCCGATGGATTTTTAAAATATCCGAATTTTCTTGAAACAATCACCCAAATCCTGCCGATGTATCATGCGCGCGTATTGGGTGGAAGCCTCTATGTTATTGGCGTTATCTTATTTATTTATAACATTATAAAAACTGTAAGGATTGGTAATTTTATCAAAGAAGAAGCTGCAGAAGCCCCTGCAAGAGAGAAAGTAGCTCTCAGGAGGCAGCGTGGCGAAGGATTCCATCGCTGGCTCGAAAGGAGACCGGTACAATTTATGATATTGGCAACCATCGCCATTCTGATTGGCGGGATTGTTGAAATCGTACCAACCTATCTGATAAAATCAAATATTCCTTCCATCGCCAGTGTTGAACCTTATACGCCGCTCGAACTGCAAGGCCGTGACATTTATGTCAGAGAGGGATGCTATACCTGCCATTCGCAAATGATCAGGCCATTCAGATCCGAAACTGAACGATATGGAGAGTATTCGAAAGCGGGTGAGTTTGTGTATGATCATCCATTCCAATGGGGTTCAAAACGTACCGGACCTGATCTGGCACGCGAAGGGGTCGTTACCGGGAAAATTTACAAGCCCGCCTCCTGGCATTTCAATCACATGAAAGATCCAAGGCTGGTGAGCCCCCAATCAATTATGCCCACTTATCCGTGGTTAATCACAAACGATCTGGATTTATCGTCGATGTCGAAAAAAATAAAAGTCATGCAGAAGTTAGGTGTTCCCTATCCCGATGGATATGCTGAAATCGCAACTGATGATTTATTGGCGCAAGCCGACAAGATTGTTTTAAACCTGAAAAACGGAGGTATTGAAGTTGAAAACAATAAAGAAATTGTTGCATTGATTGCATATCTTCAAAGGCTCGGCACAGATATTTATAAAAAATAAGATCATGAAAATTGTTAGTCATTATTTACAATCGATTGATGGTGTATCCATTTATCCAATCATAAGCCTGATCATTTTTCTTGGCTTGTTTATCGGCATTTCAATCTGGGCATTAAATATTGATAAAAAAGATATTCAAACAATGAGCCATATGCCGCTTGATGACAACAACAATTATAATGATTCAATTCATTAAAAAAACCAACAGATGAAAAGCAATAAAGATCAGGAACCTCAAAAAGATGAATTAACCGGTGATGAAATTATTGATGGCCATGAATATGATGGGATCAAGGAATTAAACAACGCATTGCCCAAATGGTGGTTATGGCTCTTTTATATCACCATTGTGTTTGCAGTTGTGTATTATGTTCGATATCACGTAATGTATACGGGTGCTTTGCAGGAAGAAGAATACCAGAATGAAATGATTGAAGCAGCCCGCAAATTAAGTTCTCCGGCTACGAAGGTTCTGGATGAAACCAATGTTACGGTTTTAACGGATGAAGCCAGCCTGGCTGAAGGAAAGGTTATATACGACACACATTGCTTGGTTTGTCACTTAGCAAAGGGTGAAGGCCTGGTTGGCCCGAACTTAACGGATGAATACTGGCTTCATGGAGGCAGCATTGGCGATATTTTTAAAATTATTAAAGTCGGGAATCCATCCATGGGAATGATCTCCTGGAAAGATCAGCTAACGCCTTTACAAATGCAGCAGGTCTCAAGTTTTATCTATACACTCGCAGGTACAAACCCACCTAATGCAAAGGCTCCACAAGGTGAAATATATGTTCGCTAAAGAATAAAATATGGTACAATTCAAAAGGGAAGAAGCCGATCCGGTTTCGTTTAGGGACCACCTGGCTACCATTGACAATAAAGGTAAGCGGTTATGGGTTTATGCGAAAAAACCTAAAGGCAAACTTACCAACTATCGCTCATTGGTCGCTTATCTACTTCTACTCTTTTTATTCAGTGGTCCCTTTCTGAAAATTAACGGAAACCCTGTTCTGCTGCTGAATTTTATTGAACGCAAAATTTTTATTCTCGGGATGCAGTTCTGGCCACAGGATTTTCATTTGTTTTTTTTGGCCATGCTTTCACTGTTTGTTTTTATCATCTTATTTACTACCATATATGGCCGTTTCTGGTGCGGATGGACCTGCCCGCAAACAATTTTCATGGAGTTTATTTTCCGACGAATCGAATATTTGATTGAAGGAAATGCACGAAATCAGAGAATGCTGGCCGAACAGAACTGGAACATTGAAAAAGTACTGAAGAAAGGATCAAAACACCTGATCTTTTATCTGATCTCGTTTATTATTGGCAATACCTTTCTGGCATATATCATTGGTATCGATCAACTAATAATGATTGTAACGGATCATCCCACCAATCAAATAGGTGGTTTGGCAGCTATGTTGATATTTTCAGGCGTATTCTATTTTATTTTTGCTTTTTTTAGAGAACAGGTTTGCACGGCCGTATGTCCGTATGGACGTTTGCAAGGGGTACTTCTCGATCAGGATTCAATCGTTGTGGCCTATGATTATAAACGCGGCGAACCCAAAGGAACTTTTTTTAAAGGCGAAGATCGCGCAAAAAATAATAAAGGCGATTGCATCAACTGCACCCAATGTGTTCAGGTTTGTCCGACCGGTATTGATATCAGGAATGGCACACAACTTGAATGTATCAATTGCACCGCATGCATTGATGCTTGTAACGGTATGATGGATGCCGTTGGACAAGCCCGTGGATTGATCCGTTATGCTTCAGAAAAAATGATCGCTGAATCAAAGAAGTGGAAATTCAGCCCTCGCTCCATTGCTTATTCTGTTGTATTGATCATTTTACTCTCACTGATCGTCTTTTTTTTCGGTAATCGTTCAAGCATCGAAACAACAATTCTAAGGGCACCGGGAATGCTGTTCCAGGAGCAACCCGATGGCCGCATCAGTAATCTTTATAATATCAAGTTATTGAACAAAACCGATGATGACCTAGCTGTTGAGCTTCGTCTTTTATCGGCAAATGCCGAAATTAAAATGATTGGAAATTTAACAGAAGTAAAAGCCCAAACAATGGGTGAATCCGTATTTTTTATCATGTTCGATAAGAACGAAATACAGCAGGCTGAAACAATTATAGAAATAGGCATCTACAGTGGTGATCAACTCATCGATAAAATTAAGTCGACCTTCATCGGCCCAAACAAATAAGCACATGAAACTAAAATTTAATTGGGGTACCGGTATTTTCATTTTTCTGATCCTTTTTTTTATAGCCATATTTTGGTTCGTGTTTTTTGCTTTTAACCAGGATGTTGATCTTGTCGAAGATGATTATTATCCAAAAGAACTTCAGTATGAAGAACAAATTATCAAAAAGCGGAACTTAAAAAATTTAGGTGAAGAAATCAGATTAATACAATACAATAATGTATTCACCCTGATTTTTCCGGCAAGCCAAAACTCAGGGAATATTGAAGGCGAAATCTTAATTTACAGGCCCTCGGATGCGCGTGCCGATACCAAATTTAAAATTGAAACTGATTCACTAAATCAACAAACCATAAAAGCTGACAATCTACTCCATGGCAAGTATATCGTAAAAGTTGACTGGTCATACAACAATCAAGCATTTTACCAGGAACTCATAATTATTTTATAAAATGGAATTATTAGCAGCATTAACTTTAGGATTGATCGGAAGTTTTCATTGCATTGGAATGTGCGGCCCCATTGCCATTGCTTTACCTCTAAAACATACAAACTGGACCCAAAAGGTTGCCGGTGCTTCGATTTACAATGTCGGGCGCGCAATAACCTATGGAATCATGGGCGCAATTTTTGGATCTCTGGGAAAAGGATTTAAACTTGCAGGGTTACAGCAATGGGTCTCCATTGCCATGGGAATCATCATGATACTTTCCATACTTTTTCCGATTTTATTCAGGCACAAAACTATTTTCGACGGCGTCGTTAATCGATTTATCGGTAAACTGAAACTTGCATTTGGAAAACTCTTTAAAAACAGTTCATATTATTCGCTGTTAACCATAGGACTGCTCAACGGCTTTTTGCCATGCGTGCTGGTTTATGTTGCCTTAGCAGGTGCAATTGCGAGCGGAGAAATCATTAATGGATCATTGTACATGATCGTATTTGGACTTGGTACTTTACCTATTATGTTGAGTGTTTCGCTTTTGGGTCATTTAATCAGTGGTAAATTCAGGAAACAAATCCAAAAATTGATCCCGGTTTTTATTATAATTATTGGAATCCTGTTTATATTAAGAGGAATGAACCTTGGGATTAAATATATTAGTCCGAAACTTAATAAAACAAACCATACTGAAATGACCATGCATCATTAAATTTCACAAAATTGAATCATTATTTCATAGCATACAATCCTGTTTTAGCGGGACAAACAATTTAACCAATTTAATAAATGATAAAATAATAAACATATGAAAACAAAAATTAGTATCCTCATACTCACCCTAACCATAGGCTTCGGTGCTGTGCAATCGTTTGCAAAAATTAATAAAGATGCAATATCAGAAGACATGAGCATAACAACACAGCAGGCGGATCCGGCAGATGCAAAATATCCGAAAGGAGCCAAAATTTATAAAGAAAAATGTATCATTTGCCACATGGCAAATGGAGAAGGGATCACCGGAGCCTTTCCTCCTCTCAAGAATTCTGATTACCTGTTCGCAGACAAAGTAAGAGCAGTTGCCCAAACCTTAAACGGATCAAATCAACCCATGGTTGTTAACGGGGTAACCTATAGGGCCCCAATGACACCCCAGGTAGATAATAAAGAAGATGCAGTTGCCGTAATAAATTATGTTTTGAACGCATGGGGCAATAAGGGAGGAACCGTTACTTTGGAAGATGTGAAAGATGTAAAAATCAATCCCAGATAATTAACAATACATTTCTCATAAATTAGGTAAAACACCTATGGATTAAGGGGTTTTATTTATTATTTTTGCTCGAAAGCGATCCCATACAGGCTTCCCAATTTGGGAACTATTTTCCTGTTGTGGATAAAAATTAAAATAAAAATAGTTTGCGATAATATATTAAGTGATTAAATTTTAGGGACTTAATGTCCTTGTTAAATTTTGGACCGTTTATTGACTGTATTACTGAAACTAAAAAACTATTTAATATGAAGCGTTTAAGCTATTTATGGGGATTAACAATTATATTAATCATTGCTTTTGGTTCTTGTAAAAAGTGGCCCAGCCCAACAGATGAAAACGATGATGCAACTCTGATGGAAAATCTTGTTGTTGGTCAAAGTTTCGACTGGAAAACAACAAAAACAGTAAGTATTTCGGTCAAACTCCCTGAAAATGATCCGGCAGAAGTTGTAAGGATTTATACGGAAGACCTTTCAGAACTGCTATATATCGGCTACGGTGATGCGACAACATATCTTGTAAGTACAAAAATAACGGTACCTACTTACCTGACTACCGCAGTTATTTATTATGGCTATAACAATCGATATTTGCCTGTCTTGCTGGGATTTGATGAAGTTCTGAGCTATGATTTCAACCTTGATTTAAAAAGTGCCAATGCGGATGAATGTGGTTGTGAGGATGGGTTAATAACCCTGACCATGAAATATAATGGAAGTACTTCAGCTGTTATCAGGGTTCAGGAAGACAAAAAAGATGAAGTTATTTTCTCCAATACAGTTCAACCCGGAGGTACTTTTAGTTTTACCGGTTCGAGTAGTAATGGGAAAATGGATAAAACAATCCACTTTTATGTAAATGGCAGTAAGAATACAAGCATTCAGGTTGATTGTAAATACAATCTTTACAAAGGTGATACCTTTGGTAGTTTCACAATTATTGAAGGCATCAGCAAGAATGAAACGCCCTTATGTGAAGAAAGCACTGAATGTGGATGCGATGGAGGTTTGGTGTACCTCAAATTAAGATATACCGGCACATCAACTGCCAACGTAAAAGTAATGGCCAAACAAGGCAATAATTGGGTTACTTATTATAATAATAACCTCGAACAAAATGAGGAGTTCAGTTTTACCGGAGATGAAAAAGACGGACGATTGAAAAACCAACTCTATGTTTATGTCAACAACGATGAAAACACCACCATTCATGTGAGTTGTTCTGTAGATATTGAAATTGGAGATACCTATGGTAGTTTTAGAATTGTAGAAGGATATAACAAAAACAATTTGTCGCTCTGCGGAGAAATCGACGATGTGCCTGGCTCAGGAGGAGGATCTGGTGGAGGAGGTAACAGCACAACCACTTCTTCGCTGGATGGAACGCTCGCCTTTGAAGATTTATGGCCATCAAAAGGTGACTACGATTTTAATGACCTGGTAATAGATTATAACTTTTCAATTCTGAAGGATAATCAGGACCGTATTCAGCGGATCACTTCAACTTTCATTGTGCACGCTTTCGGAGCTTCATTCCATAATTCGTTCGGTTTTCAATTCCCAAATGTAAGCAATAATCAGATTATCAGTGTTGAAGGCTATGATATAGCCTCCGGAAGTATTTTCTCAATCGCTTCAAATGGGCTGGAACAGGGCCAAAGCAATGCAACCATCATTGTTTATGACGACTCGTATCGATTAATGGCGCATCCCGGAGCTGGTATCGGCGTTAATACCGTTGAAGGTGCCCCATTTGTAACTCCGGATACCTTAGTGGTTGAAATTGTTTTCTACGAAAATGGATCCTTTGCTGCTGGAGGTGCTGTTACATATGATGATCTGGACATTGGTAATTTTAATCCGTTTATTGTTATAAACCAGGTAAGGGGCCGCGAAGTTCACCTGCCTGACTTTGCCCCAACTTCACTCATCAATACTGATTACCTTGGAACTTTCAATGATGACAGTGATCCGGCAACTGGAAGATATTATAAAACTGCAAACAATAATTTGCCTTGGGCAATCAATATACCCGAAGTGTTTGAATATCCTTATGAAAAACGTGAGATTGTCAGGGCTTATTTAAAATTTGCAGACTGGGCAGAGAGTGAAGGAACTGTTTATCTGGACTGGTATCAGGATAAAGAAGGATACAGAGATGATACCTATATTTATGCACCGAATTAACAAGTTTAATTTTTCAAAATCCCGCTCCGGCGGGATTTTTTTTGATTTCAATTTTAACATTTCTTATTTGACAGTCCGCCCTCAATGATTGTATCTTTATAGCAGTATCTGTACTTTTATTTGATTATCATTCTAACAATACACTTTACATCTCTAAAATCTAAGGTCATGAAAACAATCATATTAACCCTCGCCATTACATTTGGCTTCATAAGTACCCACAGTTTTGCACAAGATCAGGATAAAAAGCTTAAACACCAGGCAGAAATAAAACAACTAAACGATAGTATTGAGTATGAATTACTTGTTTTTGATTCGGGTTTTGAAACTTTCCTGGCCCAACTCCCTTATTCAATGGAGTTTTATTCTGATGATTATTACAAAAACTGGAATATCAGGTATGTAACGGAATGGAATATACGCGCTTTGAATCCGGCCCGATTCGGAACTTTTTACGAAAACCAGATTGATTACCAGTCGAATGTTGATTACGGCCTTGAACTTAATTTTAAGTTATACCATTACTTCCTTTATATTGAAGAAAAATATGGGATCCATCTTGTACAACGCAAGTAAAGCATTCTAACTTATTTCTGCATCTCAGGGTTTGATGATGTTATTAATTTCGGTGTTTATTCAAAGCATTCCACCACAAAAATAATAACTAACTGGATGCGTGCAACTTTGCTATATTTTCTAAGCCAAATCTTAACAAAAATTTGTGAATGTTTGCATTCTATTTATAATTATTCTAAATTAGCGACATTATTTTTTGACAAACAGTAACTTACCTTAATAATCTATAAATGAAAAAGAAACAAATACTGATACTGTTAAGTTTTACACTACTTTTCCTATCTGATTTGAGGTTATACAGTGAAGAATTGGGACTTTACGAGAAACTGGATACTTATCTGCCTGCTGATATTGAATTAATCGATGAGAATGGGCAAACCGTTTTACTTAAAAACATCATCAATAAACCAACTGTGATCTCATTGGTATATTATGAATGCCCCGGCCTTTGCAGTCCTTTACTCGAAGGTGTTGCAGAAGTTATTAGCAGGGCTAAAATCGATCTTGGAACCGAATACCAGGTACTTACCATAAGCTTTGATCCCTCTGAAGACACCGATTTGGCGGTTGCTAAAAAAGCAACCTACTCAAAACTGGTTGAAAATAAAGATGTGAAAAATGGCTGGAAATACTTTACCGGTGACCAGCAAAATATTGATAAGCTCCTGGACAGCTTTGGTTACAAAGTTAAAAAAGAAGGCTCGGAATACATACATCCGGCCGCCATTATGGTTGTCAGCCCCGACGAAAAAATTACGCGTTACCTCCACGGTACTTATTTCTTGCCTTTTGATTTAAAAATGGCTGTTGTTGAAGCGATGCAGGGTAAATCCGGCCCAACCATCAATAAAGTCCTCCAGTTTTGTTTTAGTTATGATGCTGAGGGCAAAAAATATGTCTTTAACATCACCAAAATATCGGGAAGTATCATTTTGATCCTTGCTTTATCGCTCTTTGGGGCCATGATCCTTAGAAATAAAAAAAACAAAACTGAAAACGCCTGATTTATATGTCTGAAACAATTGCAACCGACCTGAATTTTTTTCAGGTAAAAAAAGGAATCCGTTCCTGGCTGTTCACCCTCGACCATAAGCGAATCGCACTCATGTATTTTTATGCCATTCTTGCTTTTTTCCTGATTGGTGCAACCCTTGGTGTTTTAATGCGGCTTGAACTCATTGCTCCCGGTGAAACAATTATGAAAGCTAAAACCTATAACCAGGTTTTTACACTTCATGGGGTTATCATGATCTTTCTTTTTATCATTCCCAGTATTCCGGCCATCTTCGGAAATTTCTTTCTTCCAATTATGTTGGGAACGGATGATGTTGCTTTACCTAAATTAAACTTATTATCCTGGTGGCTTTACATTGTAGGTGCTGTTTTTGCATTACTGACACTGGTTGTAGGTGATGGCCCGGCAGATACAGGCTGGACGTTTTATGCACCATAT
>CAYNTB010000014.1:10950-14217 GCA_964399905.1 uncultured Bacteroidales bacterium
CTAGCAGCTTTCATTCTTGGATTTTCGTCCATACTCACCGGATTAAATTTTATTGTAACCATTCACCGTTTGAGGGCTCCCGGGATGGGTTGGTTCCAGATGCCGTTATTTGCCTGGTCGCTCTATGCAACCTCCTGGATACAGTTACTCGCAACCCCCATTGTTGGGATCACTTTATTAATGATTGTTGCTGAACGATTTTTCGGAATCGGATTATTTGACCCCTCCATTGGCGGCGACCCGATCCTGTATCAGCATTTATTCTGGATTTATTCGCATCCGGCTGTTTATATTATGGCACTGCCGGCCATGGGTATCATTTCAGATATCATCCCGACATTTGCCAAACGAACTATTTTTGGATATAAAGCCATCGCCTACTCAAGCATGGCAATAGCATTTGTTGGGTATTTTGTTTGGGGCCATCATATGTTTACCTCAGGAATGAGCGGCCCGGCAAGAATTATCTTTTCGGTACTCACATTTCTGGTAGCAATTCCAACCGCTATTAAAGTTTTTAACTGGGTGGCAACTTTATATAAGGGCTCCATTGATCTGCAACCTCCACTGCTTTATGCACTGGCGTTTATATTCCAGTTTATGATTGGCGGCTTAACCGGACTGGTACTCGCAGCACTTGCAGCCGACATTCATGTTCACGACACATATTTTGTTGTTGGGCATTTCCACTATGTGATGTTTGGTGGAACCGGCTTTGCCTTATTTGGCGGCTTACATTATTGGTTCCCGAAAATCTGGGGCAAAATGTACAACATCAGAATGGCAAACATTGCTTTTACCATCCTGATCATCGGATTTAATATGCTGTATTTCCCGATGTTGATTTTGGGTTTACTTGGGATGCCACGGCGATACTATGATTATCTGCCCCAATTCACGGATTTAAATGTTGTTTCGACTGTTGGCTCCTGGATACTGATTATTGGACTGATCATGATGTTGACAAATCTGATTGTCGCATATTTCAATGGAAAACCTGCGGGACGAAATCCATGGAATTCAATCAGTCTGGAATGGCAAACCAAATCACCGCCACCCCTCGAAAATTTCGACAAACAACCCAAACTCAACGAAGGTGGCCCATATCATTATCAAAACAAGTAAAAAATGGCAAAAATAATGTTACCCAATTCAGGCCACAATTTCGATCCGGAAGCATCCAAACTGGGAATGTGGTTGTTTTTGTTTACTGAAATTTTACTGTTTGGCGGTCTATTCCTGGTATATTTCGTTTATCGAAAGCTCAATGCAGAGGCTTTTCTTCAGGCTTCCTATGAATTGAACATCACACTGGGAACAGTTAATACCGTTGTCCTGATCACATCCAGCCTCACTGTTGCGATGTCGATTACGGCATTGCAACTTGGTAAAGAAAAATTATCAATTAATTTATTATGGATCACGCTTTTATTCGCAATCACATTTTTGATCAATAAATATTTTGAATGGAGCTTTAAAATTGAGCACGGAATCTTCCCTGGTATGGAACACTACAATGGTTTGCCAAATGGAGAAAAGCTCTTTTTCTTTTTATACTATTTCATGACAGGCTTACATGCCGTCCATATTATTGTGGGTGCAATATTTATAGGTGTGGTAATTAAAAAAATACAGGATGGAAAAGTACATCAGGGTCGGATTTCATTATTGGAAAACAGTGGATTGTACTGGCATCTGGTTGATCTGATCTGGATCTATTTATTCCCACTTTTTTACCTGATTAACTAATAGAAATGTTGAATGATGAAAAAACAATCACAGGATAAACCACATATTGTCAGTTATGCCGAAAATTTCAGCACATGGCTCGGATTGATGTTGCTTACGGCCCTTACTGTAATCGTATCGGTTACCAATGCAAGTTTGGTAACACTCACTGTTGTAACAGCATTGATTATCGCAACTACAAAAGCCTTACTGGTTGCATATTATTTTATGCACCTCAAATTCGATCATAAGATCTACCGGATCATGTTCTTGATAATTATGCTGTTATTCAGCAGTTTTATGATTTTAACAATCACCGACTATCTTTCGAGATAAAATATTAACGAATTAAAGAAGTAATAAATTAAAAAATATGTTCCTACAAGCATCAAATTTTGTTAAAGGGGTTGATACTTCACTCTCAGTCGTTCTTGGAATTTCAATATTTTTCCTGATTTCAATTACGGCTGTAATGATTTATTTTGTGATCCGTTACAATAAAAAAAGGAATCCGGTTGCTACTAATATTGAACATAACACCAAACTTGAAATTTTATGGACCGTAATTCCAACCATTCTTGTAATGATCATGTTTTACTATGGTTGGGCAGGCTTTAAACCCATGCGTCAGGTTCCGGATGATGCCATGCTTATCAGGGCACACGCACAAATGTGGGCTTGGTCGTTTGAGTACGAAAATGGGAAGTATTCCGAAAACCTGATTGTACCTGTTAACCGGGCAGTGAAGCTTGAACTGATCTCTAAAGATGTTCTTCACAGTCTGTATATTCCCGCTTTCAGGATCAAAGAAGATATGGTTCCGGGAAAAGAAAATTTTATGTGGTTCCGGCCCGAAAAAGAAGGGGTTTATGACATATTATGCGCCGAATATTGTGGGGAACGACATTCCTATATGATGTCGAAGCTTGAGGTTTATTCAGAAGAAAAATACAATAACTGGTATGCAAACGAACTGGGAGTCATAATTGATCATCCCGGCCTGGCAATTTTAAAACAAAATGCATGTATCAGCTGTCATTCAACCGATGGATCGAAAATTATTGGCCCCACCTTCAAAGGCTTATGGAATCGTGAAGAAATTGTAATTACAAATGGTGAGGAGCGGACGATAACCGTTGACCGCGATTTTATCAGGAAATCACTGAATGAGCCCAATGCAGATATTACCAAAGGTTTTAATGCCGGGCTGATGATCTCCTATCAAAGTACAATTAGCGATGAAGATTTAGATAAAATTATTGAATATCTTAAGACCCTCAACTAATGTCTCTTTTAAAAATATATCTCGAACTTAGCAAAGTGAAAATCACCTTTGCCGTAGCACTCACAACCATTACCGGTTATGTGTTGGCCAAAGGGGTTTTTGATACCGGCATGATAATCCCGACCATCGGAATTTTTATTCTGGCTTGCGCCTCATCGGCCCTGAACCATTACCAGGAATCTGAAGCAGATCAAAAAATGACCCGTACAAAATTCCGCCCGATTCCTTCGGGCAGGATCAGTTCAACACATGCC
>CAYNTB010000015.1:0-13704 GCA_964399905.1 uncultured Bacteroidales bacterium
GTGGCTGCGCGGGTGGAAATATAGAATATACTCCCGAAGAAATGATTAAAGACGGTGTGGATGTAATTCACCTGGCAACCGGAATGGTTGTCGGTTATCCACCCTGTAAAAACATCAATCATTTTAAAAATTTCATTGAGGATAAATATGGGGTTAAAGTTGTTGTTGGAACTCATCCAATACCCGAAAAATACTATATTACCCATGAAAATCTTGGCACCTGGAAATCAGCCGGATGGCAAGAACTGATTAAACCAACTTTAGCCGATCAGGAAACCAGATTGGCTTACAACTAGAAACAATTCTGATGTACAAATATCTTTTTGGCCCTGTGCCCTCCAGGCGGCTTGGAATGTCGCTTGGAGTGGATTTGGTGCCACATAAAGTCTGCTCGCTGGATTGTGTTTATTGTGAATGCGGTGCAACGACAAAACTCACAACCGAACGGATGGAATACATCCGTTATGATAAAGTGATCGCTGAAATTGACCATTACTTCCTGAACAATCCCGATCCGGAATATCTTACTTTTTCTGGTTCGGGTGAGCCTACACTCAATTCGCGTATCGGAGAGGTTCTGGCCTATCTTAAACACAAAAAGCCCGATATACCATTGGCAGTTCTTACCAACGGAACCTTATTATCGAATCCGGATGTAAGAAAGGAGCTCCTGAAGGCAGACCTGGTACTTCCTTCGCTGGATGCAGCTTCAGTTAATGCATTCGAAAAAATTAACAGGCCGAATTCAAATCTTGATATTGCTGCCTACATAAAAGGGCTTGAACAATTCAGGGCAGAATTCAAGGGCCAGATTTGGCTTGAAACCCTGATCATCCCGGATTATAACGACAGTCCTGATGATTTGGCATCTTTAAAAAAAGCTTATCAACGAATCCGGCCCGACCGTATTCAATTGAATAGTCTGGACAGACCGGGTACAATTTCAGATATCCGAACGGCAACAAGACAGGAACTTCAAAATATCGCCGATTTTTTTGAACCCCTTCAGGTTGAAATAATTGCGTCTTCCGTTCAGCGAAAAGACATAAGTGCATACCGCAAGGATGTGGAATCAACCATCATAGAAACTATTTTCAGACGACCGTGTACCCTGGAAGATTTAAACAAAATCCTGGGGATTCACCTCAGTGAACTCAACAAATATCTTGATGTTTTAGAAGCAGATCATAAAATAAAAAGAGTGCGACAGGAAAGGGGAGTTTTTTATCAAGCAGTGAACAAGGAAAGATTCAGTTAAGCCCCATTTAAAATAAGGATGGTTGAAATAGTTTCTAGAAAATCAAGATAGCTTAATTCTCCATATTAATTATATTTCAGAGCATACGAAGTGCCAATTCAGGCAAACAACCAGGTCATTAAACCCACATGATCCTGCTGATTATTTATTTGTGAATTATCCGAAAAATAGTAAGCTTCTTTACTGGTGCGGCAAAAAAGTTGCAATAGATTTCCTTCTACCCTTTTAAAATAGTAAACAAAGAATCCTTTACTATAGAGTTCATATTGCATACCCCTGTTATCAAGGGGTTTCATTTCCATTTTCATAATCTCATGCTCGTTGTAATAAGAATCGATTTCGAGCTTCAGTTTATTATTTTCCAACATAACTAGTATTTTTTTAAAATTTTACTTAAAAAATACAGTACAAAAATGGTGATGAGCATTTTTAGAAAATTAGCAAGTTCACAGTCAATCTAGTTTCAGGTCAATTTTGTACTCCAGTTTAACAAATGTATGATCCGTACAAAAATTATATATAGGGGAAATACCTATTTTTATATAGGTAAAATACCTATTTTAAGGTGAGGTTCCCACTTAACGCTCCAGGTGGATTAACAAATTTAAGCAGGAACTTAGTTCAAATTTTATGGTTGATTGGCCGGAATTGTCAGTCGATCATCGAAAGCTGTATTCTTTTACGTGAAATATCAACTTCCATAATTTTGACATCAACTTTTTGGTTCAGTTTAACAATTTCGTTGGGATCCTTTACAAATTTATGCGCCAGTTTGCTGATATGAACCAGGCCATCCTGGTGTACACCAATATCAACGAAAGCACCAAATGCCGTTATATTGGTAACAATTCCAGGCAGTATCATTCCTTCGCGTAAATCTTCGATTGAATGGACCCCTTCAGCAAATTCAAACAAATCAAATTTAAGGCGTGGATCGCGTCCGGGCTTGCCCAGTTCGCCCATGATATCCTCCAGCGTCGGTATCCCAACCTCGTTATTCACAAAATCCTGTAAATTTATTTTCTTTCTGATCTCTTCATTTTCCATTAATTCTTCAAGACTGCAATTCAGTTTTTTGGTCATCGATTTTACGATTCCGTAACTTTCAGGATGTACGGCACTTTTATCCAGCGGATTTTTTGCATCGCTGATCCTCAGGAATCCGGCTGCCTGTTCAAATGCCTTCTGCCCGAAACGTGTAACTTTCAGTAAATCTTTCCTGCTTTCAAATGCACCATTTTCTTTTCTATAATCGATAATATTTTTTGCAAGGCCAGGCCCCAGTCCCGACACATAAGAAAGCAGTTCTTCTGAAGCCGTATTCAGTTCGACCCCGACAGAATTTACACAACTCACCACAACATCTTCCAGCGATTTGTTCAATTCAACCTGGTTTACATCATGCTGATACTGGCCAACCCCAATTGATTTTGGGTCAATTTTAACCAGTTCGGCCAATGGATCGGTTAATCTTCGACCGATCGACACTGCACCCCTTACGGTTACATCATATTCGGGAAACTCTTTACGTGCCACTGAAGATGCCGAATACACCGATGCACCACTTTCATTTACCATCACAGCTATGAGTTTCCGGTCGAACCTGATTTTTCGGATCAATTCTTCTGTTTCGCGGCCTGCCGTTCCATTACCAATGGCTATTGCTTCAATTTTATAGGCATTTACCAGACTGATGATTTTTTTCTCAGCCTGTTTTCTTTCATTTTGAGGCGGATGTGGATAAATGGTTTCATTATGCAATAAATTTCCGAGCTTATCCAAGCATACGACTTTGCATCCGGTTCTGAAACCCGGATCAATTGCCAGGACATTTTTCTGACCCATGGGTGGGGCCAGCAATAATTGCCTTAAATTTTCAGCAAATACTTTTATGGCTCCTATATCTGCTTTTTCCTTCACCTGATTTCTGATTTCGGTTTCCATTGAAGGCACCAACAAGCGTTTGTAACTGTCGGAAACTGCTATTTTCATTTGCTCAGCCGATTCGCTTTCATTTTTAACAAAATTCTTCTCAAGTAATTTCAATGCCGCATCATCATCCGGAACAATTTTCAATTTCAGAAGTTTTTCATTTTCGCCCCTGAGCATCGCCAGCACACGATGTGATGGTGCCTCAAAAAAGTTTTCTTCCCAATCGAAATAATTTTTATACTTAACCGCCTGTTCTTCCTGGTTCTTTACAACCTTCGATTGAATCACAGCAGTCCGCTGAAAAATCGTTCGTATTCTTTTGCGGGTTAACTGATCTTCATTAATCTTCTCAGCAATAATATCTCTCGCTCCGGCCAATGCTTCTTCAATCGTTTCAACACCTTTTTCATCATTAATAAATTCTTCAGCTTTTCCAATTAAATCGATATAATCCTGCCGCATTACTATAGTTGCCAGTGGTTCCAGCCCTTTTTCAATGGCTATACTGGCTCTTGTTTTACGTTTTGGTTTGTAAGGCAAATACAAATCTTCCAACTCAGCCATTGTAATCGCTGATTCAATTTTTATGCGAAGTTCATCGGTAAGTTTCCCTTGTTCTTCAATCGATGCAATAATAGCTTCTCTTCTTTTATCAAGTTCCTGCAACTGTTTAGCCCGGTCGCGTATTGCAGTGATTTGAACCTCATCCAGTGAACCAGTTCGTTCTTTTCGGTATCGTGCAATAAAAGGCACTGTTGAACCTTCTTCCAGCAATGCCAATGTATTGGCAACGCTTAACCTCGGAACGGATAACTCATTCACGATCTGATTAATATATTTTTCTATCATAAACCCGCTTGTCTTTCTATGTTTGGCATAAAAATAAGATATTCTTTATATTTATAGGGTGATTAGTCAAAAGAAACATCATATAATTTTAAGCGCTTAAAATCGTTAATCTTTATACAATCTTATTCACTTTTTTATGAATAAAACATACTTCATTCTAATTTTACTTCTAAGCTGCTTAAATATCTACCCTCAAGATGACAATTTTGATGTAATCATAAAAACGCTGAAGCATATTTCTTCAGAGGACCAAAGTTCAACGGAATCATTGAGTCGTTATATCCGGGAAAATTTCAGTTCAAAAACCGATAGGCTAAAAGCCGTTTACTACTGGACGGCCACCCAAATTGATTATGCCACAGAGCAACGTACAACCAGTCAGTATTTTACCAGTACCGAACAGTTAATTTCCAGGACAATGAAATCAAAACGGGCTGTTTGTCACGGGTTTTCAGAAGTATTTAACGAACTCGCTATTCAACTGGGGTTTGAATCATATGTGGTGCTGGGGTACACAAATCAAAACCCCGGCTCCATTCGAAGAGCCGGTCATGCATGGAATGCAGTACGATTGGATGAAGATTGGTATTTATTTGATCCGACCTGGGGAGCTGGCCATTTTTTGTTAAAGTTTAACGAAACTGGAAACCCCAGGTATGTAAAAGATTTTTCCGCTGCATATTTCATGAAGCGCCCCGAAGATTTTATCAGGACACATATGCCCTTTGATCCCATCTGGCAGTTCAGAGATGAGCCTATCAGTTTTTTCGATTTTGATCAACATCGCTTTTCATCAAAAAATCAAGCCCGGATGGATCACAAAAAAATCATTCAACAGTTACCCTATTTGACCGAAATCAATCAATTACAGTCAAGCATTGAGCGGATTGAATCGCTTGGTAAAGGGAATTCGCTTGTTCAAGAACATTTGGATTTATTAAAAAGAAATGCTGAAATAGCAATAGATAACCAGGACGGTGAAAAATTCAATGAGGCAATGGAAGTCCAGTTTAAGGGCATTGGGCTCTTTAATGAATATGTCGATTATTTCAATCACAATCAACCTTTTAACGCCAGTAAAATTCAAAAAATGAATGAAATTTTAAGAAGGGCACATACCCTTAATTTGCAGGCAAAGGAGATGTACAAAAAAATTGAGACACAAAATGAGACCATGTTGCTAAACCTGAGAATTCGGTTTGCCGAACTTGATGAATTATCTGAAAAAATATCGCATGAGCGCGAAGTGATAAACAGTAGAAAATATTAGCCCAAAACCGAACATAAAACAATAGCTGGCCAAATTAATAACTGGCCTCCTTTGGATTTAAGCTGAATGAGCCCGGCTATCAAATAAAATATATTATCATAGATGGTTCATTACGATATTCGTTAATTTTTACAACCTTTGTAAATAAAAAAACGAATCATAAAACAGCCATCAGAAATAAAATTACACACAAACAGGAAATGATTATTTCATGGCATATTCTCCCGATTCATCGGGACAATCAATGTGATCGGATTTATAAATTATCAAAAAAATAAAAACATGAAAAAATATTTATTTTTCATTCTGTTGTTCTACCCTCTTTTTCTCTCGGCAGAAAACCATAAAATTGAAGGTGTTATTAAGAATTACAATGCGGCCCCGATTTTTTTGAGCAGTGTTTATGGCGACAAACTTGAGGTTTTGGACTCGATTCAAACGGATCGAAATGGGTATTTTATGTTTAATTTCAATGAAGGAAAACCAAAGGGAATGTACAGATTGTTTTTTGCCAACAATCAAAAATTAGACCTGTTGTATAACCAGGAAGATATTGTTTTTGAAACCACTTTAGCGGACCCAATCAATCAGATTATTATCAAAAAATCGATAGAGAATAAAGTTTATTACGATTATTTACGTCGTAGAAATTACGATCAGTACCGGCTTGAACTGTTGCAACCGGTTCTGATGTATTATCCAAAAACTGATCCTTTTTTCAAAACCATCTCAACTGAGTTCAATCGAATTCAGCAAGGGCTGGCCGAATTCACCCGCGACCTTCTGTTTAAAAATAAAAATACATATTCGGCTGCCATTATAGCATTGGATCAAAAGCCGCTGCTTCAACCCGAACTCAATCCGGAACAACAACAATTATTTTTACGGGAACATTATTTCGACCAAATCAAATTTGAGGATGAATCCTTGTTGCAAAGCAATGCCATTACAAGCTGCATCCTCTCCTATTTATCTCTTTATCAAAATCAGAACCTCACCAAAGATCAGCTGGAAGGAGAATTCATGAGAGCAGTTGAGGTGATTCTAACACATACGCAATCAAATATTGAAATACATAATTTCGTAATCAACTATTTGATTGGCGGTTTCGAAAGTTACGGATTCAATAAAGTGATTACACACATGGCCGATTGGCTCTCTGACCCCGAAAATTGCAAAATTCCGGAAAATAAAAACAGCCTGCAGGATCGTTTAAATACCATTAAAAAACTCTCACCGGGTAATCCTGCTCCGATCATCACAGGATTCGACATCTCCGGGAAAGCCGTTAATCTAAGTTCAATAAAATCGAAATATACCCTTGTCGTGTTTTGGGCCAGCTGGTGTCCTCATTGCACCCAATTGATCCCCAAATTTGCAGAATTCTATCAATCTCAGAAAGATCAGCTTGAGGTGATCAGCATTTCCCTTGATACATCAAGAGTTGAGATGAATGCATTTCTTGATCCAATCAATCCGGGCTGGATCAATATGGCAGAATTTAAAGGATGGGATGGAAAAGCAGCCATTGATTACGGAATACATGCCACACCTACTTTTTTTCTATTGGATGAAAACAAGAAAATTATCGGTCAGTTAGATACCGTTAATGAACTTAAAAAGCTTCTTAAATAAAATTAAAGCATAAAATACTTTGATTCTGAAGCTTGGATTTGATAAATGGAAAACTTTGATAAATCTGTTGATTACCAACCGGAAGCAAGAACATCGATAATGTGAATGATTTTTATAGGGAGCTTATGTTTTTTGGCATAACTTTCCTGATGCATCAAACATGAGAGGTCATTAGAAACAATATATTCGGCTCCTGTATCTATCGCATTTAATACTTTTTGTTCAGCAAGCGATGCAGAAATTGATTCGAACTTTACGGCAAAGGTACCACCAAAGCCACAACAAACATTACTGTCTTTCATTTCAATCAGTTCGAGTCCTTTTACCATACTCAGGAGCTGACGCGCTTCGGAATTGACACTATTTCCTTTTGCAGAGCTGCAAGGATCGTGAAAAGTTACCCTGGCATTAAAAGTTGCTCCCAGATCCGTAACTTTTAACACTTTCACCAAAAACTCGGTAAACTCAAAAATATTCCGCTGCAACTGCCTGTATTCATTATGGAGGGCAGAATTATGGAAAAGTTCCCCATAATTGTTCCTGATCATCGAGACACAGGATGTGGTAGGACCTACAACCGGTCTGTTATTATTAAAGTCATTGATGAATTTGGCCCCAACTTCCTTGGCCTCATCCCAAAATCCGGCACTAAAAGCCACCTGTCCGCAACAGCTTTGTTCCGGATTGTAATTTACACCAATATCCAGTTTTTCAAGAATTTTGATCATATTAAAACCAGTTTCAGGATAAAACTGATCAACAATACAGGGTATGAATACGTCAACAATCATAATTAGCCATCATCTTTCGGTGCCTACAAAAGTATTAAAAATACATTCTACTTTTTCTGTATATTAATTCCAAAGAATTTAAGGTCGTCCCAAAAATTTGGGTAAGATTTTTTAACCACTTCGGGATCTTCAATAATCAATTGTTTGGTTTTTAGAACCAAAGGAGCCAAAGACATGGCCATCCGATGATCATCATAAGTTCTAATAACAATATTTTCAGGTAGTTTTGCAATATCCTTATGTCTTTTAAGTTTCCACAATTCTTTGTTCTCTTCTACGATCGAATACCCGAACGCTTCAATTTCATTGCTTAAACTCTTAATCCGATCTGTTTCTTTAATCTTCAAACTTTGTAATCCCCTGAATTCTCCCTCAAAACCTAATCCCACACAGGTTGAAATAACAGTCTGGGCAAGATCCGGGCAATCGATAAAATCATAGGTAAAATAAGAGGTTTTTACTTTTTGTTTCGTCAGATGCAAGCCCTCTTCCTTGAAGGTACTTTTTACGCCAAGGGTCTCGAAAATTTCAGCTAATATGCGATCACCCTGTAAACTTTCCTTTTTAAGGCCGTTTATGAATAAATCAGCTTCCCGGCTCAATGCAACCATTTCGTACCAGTATGAGGCCGCTGACCAATCCGGACTCACGGTAAACTCTCCCGCAGAAAAATTTTGTTGTTTTACACTGATCCGCTGTTCATTTTGTTCAATGTTGATTCCGAAATACTGCAGAATCTCAATCGTCATTTGGATATATGGCCTTGAAATCGACTTTCCTTCCAGTTGTACTTCCCTGACGTTGCTTAAAAGTGGGGCCACCAATAAGAGCGCGGTAATGTACTGACTACTGATTCCTGAGTCCAGTTTAACGCTTCCTCCTGTTATTTTTTTCCCTTTTATCAATAATGGCGGATAGCCATCCTTTTCAAGATATGTTAGATCTGCATCCAATTGTCTCAGTGCTTCAACCAAAGGTTTGACAGGTCTCTCTTTCATACGGCTGCTTCCTGTAAGCATCCATTTACCGGGCCGTATTGCCAGATAGGCTGTTAAAAAACGATAAACCGTGCCTGCATTCTTTGCATCCACAATCATGGGAATACCAGAAACTCCGCAAGTCTCAATATAACGCAAACATTTATTTAATATTTGAGTGTCTTCAGCTTTCGACAAATTATGAATGGTAATTCCTTTGCTGCTTAATGCCTTAATCATTAGGGCCCTGTTACTCTCACTTTTGGATGAAGGCAGTTTAATATTCCCTTTAAGGTCTGGCTGATTTGAATGTAGAAGAATCCGGTCCATTAATAGGTATTGTTAATATGCTCAACATAGAATTTTAAAGCTTCTCTGATCATGTCTAAATCGACAAATTGGTCGATCCTGGCTTCCCCAATTTTACTGAGTAAGGTAAAATTTATATTGCTGTCAATATTCTTTTTATCATGAACCATCAATTCAATTATTTCATCAATATTTTCTTCGACAACATCATATAAGTGGTAGTGATTAAAAATATACTTAACGATATGGTTTAGATCAGATTCGCTGAGCCCCAATTTCTTAAAAGAGAGATAGGATTCGCAGATCATACCAAGTGCAACTGCCTCACCATGTAAGAGGGGATCTTCATCATGTTTCAATGAAAATGTTTCAATGGCATGTCCGATGGTGTGCCCAAAATTTAAAAGCTTTCGATCTCCGGTTTCAAATAAATCCTTTCTGACAATTTCAGTTTTGACCCTAACACTTTCGTTGAGAATTTCTTCCCATTTTATAATTTTCAGGACCTGTGAATCGAGCAAGACCTGCCAAAGATTTTTATCAGCGATTAATGCACTTTTAATAATTTCAGCCAATCCGGAATTAACCTGCCGGATGGGCAAAGTTTTGAAGAAGGCTGGATGGATAATCACGGCTTCAGGCATCGTAAATAACCCAACCTGATTTTTGAACATTTTCAGATCGACTCCGGTCTTCCCTCCTACCGCAGCATCTGCAGCACCCAGAACCGTTGTCGGAACATTTATAAACTTTATTCCACGTTTAAAAGTGGCCGCAACAAACCCGCCAATGTCGGTAAGCACGCCACCTCCCAGATTGATGAGGAGCGAATTCCTATTGGCCTGGTGATATAATAAGTTTTCCCATATAAACTCACAGGTCTGAATCGTTTTATTGATTTCCCCGCTTTTAATTTCAATGGTTATCAATCGGAAATCATGGAGGGCAGCATCCAATAATGGTTTGCAGTGCAGCCTTGTTTTTTCGTCAACCAGCAGAAAAATTTTCTGATGCTGAAAAGGCGTCAGAATCTGAATTAACTCACTAAAATCTTTGTTTTCAATATAGATAGGATGCATTGCTAGTTGGCTCACTTTTGTGCTTTTTAGGTATACAAATGTAAGAATAAAAATAAACCATATAATTCGTAATTTCAAGAATTACCCAAAAGCAGCCATTAGCAGATTCAAATCCTGGTAAGGCAGGTTAAATTTTTTGCCGACGGCCTTATCCGTAACGATGCCGTTCAATAAATATACACCTTTACTAAATCCGTAATCATATTTCAGATAACGTTCAAGCCCTCCGGCTTCCCCTATTTTAAGCAAAATGGGTACAAAGAAATTGCTAAAGGCGAAGGTGGCGGTATGCGGAACGATAGAAGCAATGTTCGGCACACAGTAATGGGTAACATTATGTTTAATGAACACCGGATTCAGGTGATCGGTTATCTGTGAAGTTTCAACACAGCCTCCCTGATCGATGCTCACATCAATAATGATCGAACCTGATTTCATCTTACGAACCATATCCTCGCTAATAATAACAGGCGATCTTCCATTCGGTGAGTGCATGGCCGTAATTACAATGTCGGCAGTCTTTAATGCAGCTTCTAACAATTTAGGTTGCAAAACCGAAGTAAATAAGCGTTGGCTCAAATTTCGCTGAATTCGCTCAAGCTTGTATATCGACCGGTCGAAAACCTTAATAAATGCACCCATTCCCAGGGCCGTCCTAACTGCGTTCTCGGCCACTGTTCCAGCACCTAGAACAATGATTTCAGTAGGTCTGATTCCGGGGAAACCTCCCAACATTTCCCCTTTGCCATATTTGGGGTTACATAAATAATCAGCAGCCAACAATACGGAAGCATTGCCAACAATCTCACTCATCGATCTGATCACCGGATATGCACCCGATTTATCTTTAATGCCTTCAAATGAAATGGCTGTAACTTTTTTCTCGATCAGAGCCTTGAAATACTCCTGTTTCTGACTGCTTATCTGCAATGCAGAAAATACAACTTGTTTATTTTTTAAAGCAGCCGTTTCCTTTTGGGTAGGAGGAGCAACTTTTAAAACAATATCCGCTTTTAAAACTTCTTCGTGATTGTCAACAATTTCAGCCCCGGCTTCAGCAAAATTGTGATTACTGAATCTGGCAGGGATTCCTGCATCCTTTTCAAGTATCACGCGATGACCGTTTTCAACTATCATTTTAACAGCCTCAGGAGCCAGGCAAATTCTGTTTTCCGTTTGTGAAATTTCTTTGGGTAAACCAATCGTCAGGTTTGCTTTTCCGTTTTTTATTTCTAGTTTCTCTTCCTGTGGCATCAGGCTTTCAGAGTAAGAAAACTTATAAAACCCATTTTGATCAGTACTCATTTTACTTTTTCTTGAAGTGAATACTCCTGGACTCATCATCCAGATTTACAATTGTGACGTATACGATGTTTCCGGGTAAAAGTTTTTCAATTTTTTCAGGCCATTCAATCAGGCAAAAATTCTCGCTGTAAAAATATTCCTCATAGCCCATATCCATTACTTCTTCTGCTTTTTCAATTCTGTAAAAATCAAAATGATAAACAGGCCCGTGCAAATTCGAAAAATATTCATTGATGATTGCAAAAGTAGGGCTGACTACTTTACTTTGCACGCCAATCAGTTTACACATCTCCTTTATAAATGTTGTTTTTCCTGCTCCGAGCTGACCTTTAAAGGCAAATATTCTGTCATCCGGATATTGCCCCAGCAACTTTCCGGCGATTTCATGAAGTTCATTAAGCGAATGACAAATATATTTATGTTCCAACTTATTTAACTTTTAGTGTGATAAACGGGATTAAAACCTCTTCGATAGAAAGGCCTCCGTGTTGAAATGTATTTTTATAAAAATTAACATAATAATTGTATTTATTCGGGTACGCAAAAAAATCATTCTTTTTACAAAAGGCAAAAGATGTGCTTACATTCAATCGCGGCAAAAACCCTTTTACCGGATCGAGCAGTTCAAAAATATCCTTCGATTCATAATTTAAATTCCGCCCGTTTTTATAACGCAGATTTTTATTGGTCTCCCGGTCGCCAACAATTTTAACCGGATTGGTAACCTTCACCGATCCGTGATCAGTGGTGATAATCAATTTAACATTTTGGTTTGACAAATATTTAATGATATCAAACAAAGAAGAATGTTTGAACCATGATAGCATCAGCGATCTGTATGCGGGTTCATCATCGGCAAGTTCGCGTATAATTTCCATATCAGTTCTTGCATGTGAAAGCATATCCACAAAATTATAAACAATGGCATTGAATTTATTGTTCATTAAGTTGGGCATGTTTTCAACGAGTTTTCTTCCTGCATTCAGGTTTAAAACTTTATGGTACGAATATTTGATATCTTTCCCAAACCTTTTGAGCTGTTCTCCCAGAAGTTCCCCCTCATATTGATTTTTGGTACCTTCTTCATCTTCTCTTACCCAATACCTGGGATACTTGCGTTCAATTTCGAGTGGCATAAGTCCGGCAAAGATGGCATTTCTTGCATACTGGGTTGTTGATGGTAGGATGCTATAATATATTTCATCTCTTTCAACCCTGAAATACTCTTCGATTGATGGCTGTATTGCTTTCCACTGATCATATCTCAGATTATCTATCAACAAAAGAAAAACCGGCTCATTCTCATCCAGTAAAGGAAGTACCTTTTCCTTGATGAGCGTATGTGACAAGACCGGACGAAGCTTGGAATCGGCTTGTAACCAGGACGTGTAGTTTTGTTCAACGAATTTCGTAAAAACCTGATTGGCTTCATCTTTCTGCATTTTTAACACCTCAAGTATCCCATCATCTTTCGAAACTTCCAGTTCCAGTTCCCAACGGGTAAGTTTTTTATATACTTCGGGCCATTCATCAAATCCAAGATTGTTATTGATAATGTTTCCGATCTGCCGAAATTCCATCTGGTACGAATGCATTGACTTTTCGCTGACCAGCTTTCGGTGTTCCAGGTTTTTTTTCAAAGCCAGTAAAATCTGGTTTGGGTTAACCGGTTTTATCAGATAATCAGATATTTGCGAACCAATGGCATCATCCATAATCGATTCTTCTTCGCTCTTGGTTATCATTACTACCGGAAGGTTTGGATATTCGCCTTTTATACTGCTTAAGGTCTCAAGGCCTGAAATTCCTGGCATATTTTCATCCAGAAAGATGATATCAAAACCTTCTGTTCTGATCATATCAACAGCCTCATCGCCATTATTTGATGTAAAAACCTGGTATCCCTTCTGCTCCAAAAACAAAATTTGCGATCTCAACAAATCAATTTCATCATCTACCCAAAGAATTTTAATATTACTCATAAACGCCTGGTATTAAAATTGCATAAATCAGTGCAATTTGAAGGTTGCAAAAAAAAATTGTAATATTGAATAAGCATTACAACCGATTCATTGTACAACAAATGTAAACCAAATTTATCGATAAAAGTGAATTCAAATCCCCCGAATAAAAGAAAAATATTTAACGATCCGGTTTACGGCTTCATCAGCATTCCCGACGACCTGATTTTTGACCTCATTGAACATCCCTATTTTCAGCGCTTGCGGCGTATCCGTCAGCTTGGGCTCACCCATTTGATTTATCCGGGGGCCTTACATACCCGTTTTCATCATTCGCT
>CAYNTB010000016.1:0-11122 GCA_964399905.1 uncultured Bacteroidales bacterium
GCCTTCAACTTTTGAAAGCTGTTTCAATCCACTTCCGTCCATATTTACCTTAAACAGGTGATTTTCAGTTGATTTTTCACCGGTACCGGTAAAATAAACGATTCCGTTTTTCTCATCCACTTTTTCAATTCCATTTACCCGCCAATCCAAATTTGTGATTTGATTGACCAGATTGCCTTCAAAATCATAATGATACAGATTTCGCCAACCGCTTTTATCGCTTCTTAAAATAAAGCCCGAACCATCATTTAAGGTATAAAAATCATCAAAAAACTCAACATATGTTTTCTGAACTTCATTGTAAATCAATTTTTTGTCACCGGTCTCCACATCCGCAATAAAAATTTTAAAATTGTTTTGCTCGCGCTTGTTCACCTGGTACGAAAGTCGTTTCGAATCGGAAGTCCAAAGCGGGAATGCAATGTACTTATCTTCATCGCAATTGCTATCGATCCAGGTAATTTTATTGGTTTCCAGGTCGATTACCCCCAGTTTTACGCCCGGGTTCGGATCTCCAACTTTCGGATACCGGGTTAATTCGAGTTCACCATGAATCCCATCCGCACGGTAAAGCGGGAACATCGGAACCTCTGTATCATCGAAACGAAGAAATGCCAGTTTTTTGCTGTCGGGCGACCACCAGAAAGCTTTGTGAGCCGAGGCCCTACCGATAATTTCTTCCATATAAACCCAGGATGACCAGCCATTGTATATAACATCGGTAGCATCATTGGTTAAACGATGTTCCAAACCGGATTCAATATCAATATAAAATAAATCGTGATCGCGGGTAAAAGCAATCCGCTTTTCATCGGGAGAAAATGTAGGATTCATTTCTTCCGAAGGATTAGCTGTAAGGGGCTTAAATAAATTTTTTAATCGCGAATAATAATAAAGATTATTGTCTTTTTTTAGCGCGACGCTGTTATAATCCTCTGTGACCTCCGCACTGCGATCCAGGGCAAATCCCTTGGGCAGGTTCTTGGCAACTTCATCTTCGAAGCTTGTCTCCTCAAAAACAACGGCTTTTCCGCTTTTTGCATTCACCTTGTACATTTTTGACTGCTCAGCTTCCCTGCGAATTTCGAGGTAATTTTCATCGTCGAGCCACCTCAGAATTACAGGTAAAGAAGAGCGCATCGGCATTTGTGCATATGCCACCATTGAAATAATCAGGAAACAAAATGTTGTAATAAATAAAATCGTCTTTTTCATAAGATTGGTTTTTATACGAATCGTAAAATTATGAATTCCCTAATATTTCCGTTAGCTGACACGAAACAAATCTACCTAAAACAGAAATTGGGAAAACAAATATGCTAACTATCCCGATGAACCGTATCGGGCGAAAATGCCGGAAGGCAAACGGCAATATATTCGGCTCCCTCTTCAGGAGTGCTGTACTGAACCCATTCCCCTTTCTCGATGATGATGGCCGAACCGGCTTTTACCTCATATTCAGCCTGTTTTGTTTTAATATGGAGGCAGCCTTTTAAAACCACTGTATATTCATCAAATTCGGGTGTTTGTCCGGGTTCGACCCAGCCTTGCGGACTCTGCATTCGGGCAATGCTTAATTCGGAAGTTTTTGAATTTACCCTGCCGATAAATTCCTGAATAATTTTTGGTTTATTGCCTGCGGCTTCAATTACCGAAGGTTCTTTTATATGTTTTGCCATTTTAAAATCCGTTTAAATTTAGAATCACTGTTGGAATCAACAATAGCAACCCTAACAATATCAAGATTACCATAAACCCGCCGATCCACTTAACCCATTTCTCGTAAGGGATTTTTGCCACGCCCAGCACTCCGATTAAAACCGGGGAAGTGGGGGTGATCATATTTGTAAACCCGTCGCCAAACTGATAGGCCATAATGGTTGCCTGGCGCGATACACCTATCAGATCAGAGAATGGTGCCATGATGGGCATGGTTAAGGCCGCTTTGGCAGAACCGGATGGTATAATTATATTGATCAGGGTTTGAATGCCATACATAATACTGACCGAACCGTATTTCCCCACATTGTCCATCGAATTGGCAATACCGTGCAACATGGTATCAATTATTTTTCCGTTTTGAAGAATGATGATAATCCCACCGGCCAAACCAACTATTAATGCTGCCGACATAATGTCTTTAACTCCGGCCAAAAATAAGTTAGTGATGGTGTTGGGTGAATAATTCATGGCAATGCCACTGGCCAAACCCATTACAAAGAATAAAGTGGCAATTTCGAGTACATACCATTGGTAACCCATTACCCCAACAATGAGGTAAAGGATGGTGAAGATTAATAAATTAAGAATGAAGAAATGTACTGATTTGCGCAAAAAGAAAATGCTGCTGATGGCAAAAAGCCCTGTCAATATGGGGATAATCGGGATGACAGTTTTTGATTGCCCGACACTTAAAGTTGAATAGGTGAAATAAAATGAATAAGCCACCATAACCGCCAATAGGATTACAAAGGTGATCCATGCAGAAAGCGGGGTGTGATAATCAGTTTTAAAGGCCTCTTCACCGGCTGTTTTATCGCGCCAAACCTGATCATCTTCATGAACTGGTGATTTAGCCGGATTTTTTTTGATCCTGGCAGCATAACGCAATACGAAAGCGATCCCGACAAAATTAATAATCAGCCAGCAAACAAAACGATATTCTATTCCTGAAAACAAGGGTACATCAGACAATCCCTGGGCAATACCGATGGTGAATGGATTCAGCATAGCTCCGGCAAATCCAAGTCCGGCGGCCAAAAAACACATACTTACGCCCACAATCGAATCATATCCCATACTGATGGATAAAGGCACAAAAATGATAATGAAGGCAATGGTTTCCTCACTCATTCCGAACACTGCCCCGAAAATACTGAACATGATCATAATAAGGGTGATCACCATATTATCAACCCCGATCATTTTTATTAGTTTAAATTTTTCAAGTCGGCGGGTTAATTTTAAAAACGACATAATGGCCACATCAATGGCTTTACTGGCATTCATGATCCAGAAAGCACCACCGATCAGAAGAATAAAAACAATGATATCTGATTTGGCCACAAAGCCATCAAAAATGGCTGAGAATATTTGCCAGGTTTGCGGATCGCTTTCAACCTGCTGAAATGATTCGGGCATGATGATACTTTTACTCGAACCATCCGGTAAAACTTTTTGTGTTCGTTCGTAAACGCCTCCCGGCAATATCCAGGTAAAAATGGCAGCAATAACGATAATGTAAAATACAATTACATAAGTGTGGGGGATTTTTTTATTTTTCAGCATGGTTAATTTTTTAGGTACGCTAAAATAAGGAAAAATGATAAATGACTATTACTGAATGATGATTTATGATTTTAAATTGATAATTAACCAGCGTGTATCAGGAATATCTTATTTTTGTTTAAATTCAACATTCATCTATAATCCTTCAAAAATAATCAATTAAAAATGTTTGTAATATTCGGTTTCGGCGATAAAAGGAGCAAGCAACATCAGGTTTCCAAAACGGAACATTGCTATCATTGCAACAATACTTCCCGTTGGATCGTCAGTAAAACAACCGATCATTTTTCCCTGTTTTTTCTGCCGGTGCTCCCTTATAAAACAACTTATTTTTATCGCTGTTCGATTTGTAACCATGGACGGCAAATCACTTCCGAAGAATTCGAAAACCTGCAAAGAGAACAATGAAAATATTCGTTCAACTTTGAATTTTTATAACGCTTGCATATATAAAATTTTAGTTTCACGAATTAATTGTAACTATCTGCTGCCAACTTCGTCTTATAAGGGTAATAAAACCCTTATAAAAATGAAAAAGTCAATAATTACTGCCCTCTTATTTTTGTTTAGTTTTTCGGCTTTAATGGCCCAAAATTTTGATTATGCATTCAAAGAAAGTTTTAATGTGAATGGTGACACTGAGTTAAAACTCCTTACCAGTGATGGATTTATACATCTGACACCAAATTCCGGCGACCGTGTTGAAGTTTATTTTATTGTCAGAAAAAACAATCGATATATTCGCATCGACCGAAATGAATTGGAACGGGAATTGGATTTAACCATCGAACAAAGAGGCAATCAAATTATCGTTGAAGTTCGAAACCGGCAAGTAAAATGGGTAAACTGGCGCAATCAAATGGATGTTTCATTCGAAGTTTTTGCCCCTGTAAATACCAGTTGCAATCTCCGGACTTCTGATGGCGACATTAATATGGAAGGTTTTATTGGTGGACAATATTGCAAAACCAGCGACGGGGATGTTGAAATTTATGACATCGAGGGACCGGTTATTGCCCATACTTCCGATGGAGATATTACTGTCCGAAAAATTAAAGGTGAAACTGAATGCCATACCAGCGATGGTGACATCCAGGCGTTCAGCATAATGGGTGATGCCTATTTTAAAACCAGCGACGGGGACATCTACCTGGAGAATGTGGTGGGACAAACCGAAGTTGGGACCTCAGATGGTTCCATCGAATTCTACAAGATGAGCGGAGGTGTAACCGGCGGTACTTCAGATGGAAATATCGATGGGGAAATTATTGATTTGTACGGACCTCTAAAGCTGAGTACCAGCGACGGAAGCATAGAAGTTGTTATTCCCGACAATCTGGGATTAGACATTTACTTAAGAGGTGAAAAAATATATACCGACCTGATTAATTTTTCCGGAAACCGAAGCGAACACAAAATTGATGGGCGGATGAATGGCGGTGGCATTCCGGTAAATTTAAGCACTTCGGATGGAAGGGTTTCGCTTAAATACAGATAAATTAATTAATATCCAGATATTTCTTTAATCTGATCAAATCGACCGGCTCAGTGCCATCGATCATAAAAACATCGGTCTGGGTTTTTGGCAAAAGGCCATATTTTAAATGGCTTTCCCAGATATGTTTCACATACCATTCAGGTTCGATGCCCCAACGGGTGTCGAGTCTTTTTCGTTCAAAAAAGACTTCCTGCGGAATTTCAAGGAATATCTTCTTATCATACAATTTACAAAGAACAGAATCGGAGAAGGCAAACAAACCCTCGGCTATCACAAGCTGGTTTTCGATATTCCGCGCCACAACTGATGCAATATATTCATCAAAATCAATAGAAACCGGGTTCTCCCAATCTGTTTTTCCATTGATCAGCGGAATCTGTTTTTGAGGGATGACAAAATCATCCTGACAGAGTATCTGTACTTTTCGTTTCGGATATTCCGATTTTATCAAATTGGCCAGGGTTGACTTTCCGGCCATACTTACGCCTCCAATCCCAATGATCATATCAATATCTGTTAATTAGAAAATTAAAGAAAGGCTAATTTCTGCAGTGAAACAAGCCTTTCTTTCATCACAAGCTAAAATTTCTCGTCGTAAAGCGTCCATAACAAGTCACCCAGTTCCCATGCTTTGCTCACAACCATTTCACCATTTTTCATGGTATAATCTGTTAAAAATGGAATGACAGATTTTTTATCCTTTTTATAAATTTCGAGGGCTTTTTGTTCAAAATCTGTTTGATTGCCAAACAATTCAGCCTGCATGGGTTTCCAAACTGCATCCACATCGTGGCGCATATCGCCCCATCGCTGTGAGGCCAGGGTTCCCAGTCGATTAAATGCCCACCAGGCACTTTTAGTGGTATAACCATTAGGCCTGCCGGGAGTTTTGTAAGATTCGGGCAGATCGGTAACACTACAATAAACCGGAATATAAATGGAAGTGGCCACATTGTCCTGTGCCAGCCAAACTACTCCACCAACCGGATCAGGCAACCAGTCGCGGCATTGAATGATGGTGGCATACATGGTGTACCATCGGGCAATATTGCGCTCTCCTCTCCAGCCCCAGCCGCCATTTATTTTAAACAATAAATTTTCATCATATGGCATTTGTGGATTTGCGAGCGGCGATTTAACCATTTTCCCATTTTCATCCGCTACCACCATATCTTTGGTCATATCAAAAGGCGTTCCTTCATAAGTATCCTGAAAGATACTGACCAGTTTTTCAAGTGTTACCAATTCATCGGGTTTAACCGAAAAAGGATAATTTTCAGCATTCGGATCCAGTTTCAGAGAAGGAGCCAACAAATCAAAAACCCGCCATTCTCTTCTTCGGCTGGCCATTGAGGCTCTGCTTTCGGGGGCATATGCATAGCAAAACCTGAAAGCCTCTTTTTCGGGATTCCACCAACCGTTTTCTTTTGCAACTTCAAAAATATTTTCAGAAGCCATAAAATAATCGGGTTGATTCAGATCAATTTCTTTAATGGTTGAAGCATTAACATTCACCGCAACATGATCGTCCGGCACCCGCTGGGCAACCCATACAGCACCTGTTTTTCCTTTGCCGGGACCCACGATCTCGAAATGCCATACTTCTTCCGGATCCGCTATCGTCAATGCTTCTCCTGCATCGTTCCAACCATATTTTTTTGTGAGTTCATCGGCCATTTTAATGGCTTGCCTGGCGGTAGTGCAACGTTCAAGCATTAACTGGCACAATCGCTGACAATCTATTAATCCTTCATCAGAGATCAATTCTTCGCGTCCCCCGAAAGTAGATTCGCCCATGGCCAGTTGTTCAGTATTCATGCACGGATAGGCCGTGTTAATAAAACCATAGGTTTTTTCAACCTGGGGAATCGATCCAATTTCCTTGTGCTCATAAGTAGGCATTTTAAAATCATCATTTGCCAGTCGTTTAAACATGTGTGTGGTTGATCCTTTTTTATGCGTTTTAGCCGGGATTATATTCATCCACGACCTGGTTCTGTGACTATCGTCGGTATGAGATGTTATGACCGAGCCATCAATACTTGCTTTTTTACCAACAGTAATGGAAGTGCAACCTTCCGGGAAATTATCCACCCAATCGCTTTTATCAACCTGGGCGATAATTGGATTTGTGATCCAAACGATTGTCAATAAACCAAAAACTAATTTTTTCATGTCCAATATTTATTATGATTAATATTTATTTTATCCATTCATAAGTCAGGTAATGTTCGCCGGTCATTCCCAATGCCGAATATACTTTTTGTGCCTTTATATTTCCTTTATCCACATAGAGGCGCATCCCTTTTAGGCGATCATCTTTTTCAACTTTGTTTTTAATATGTTCGTACATTTTACGGAAAATCCCGTGTTTACGGTATTCGGGCATTACGTAAACGGACTGGAACCAAATAATGATCCCATTGCGCCAGTCGCTCCACTCATAGGTGTTCAACATCGAACCTACCACTTCCCCCTGATATTCTGCCACATAATAAATTCCTTTGGCCCGATCATCAAAAACAGCCGCAACCCCTTTTTCAAGAACTTTTTGCTCAAGTTCCATCCCTTCCGATTCCATGGCCATCGTCAGTTGAAATTCAACAATCTTTGGAATATCTGATTTTTTCGCTTCTCTAACTATTATCATCTTAGCTTATTAAAAGGCATAAAATTAAAACTTATTAACGAAGCGAAAAAGCATTTTAATAAATGATTATTTTTGTCGGAAATCAATATTGCAATTATGAGCGATGCAATTAAACATGAATGTGGAATCGCATTCGTCCGTCTTCTAAAACCACTTGAATATTATCTGGCCAAATACGGAACCGCATTTTATGGTTTTAACAAGCTGTATTTGCTGATGCAAAAGCAACATAATAGAGGTCAGGACGGGGCAGGAATTGCAAATATAAAATTCGACATGGATCCCGGCCATAAATACCTTAACCGCCTTCGCTCAAACTCTCCTACTTCACTCAAAGATATTTTCGGAAAAGTTTATGATCAGCTGGAAGAAATTAAAAGAAACAACCCTTCGCGCCTTAATGATATTGATTGGCTAAAACAAAACGTGGGATTTATTGGTGAACAATATATCGGCCACTTGCGATATGGCACTTTTGGCGGAAATACAGAATCTTCGCTACATCCATTTATTAGAAGAAACAACTGGAAAACCCGCAACCTCGCCATTGCCGGAAATTTTAACCTGACCAATATGGATCAGTTGTTCGAAGAATTGATTGGTTACGGACAGGCTCCGGTTGAAACTTCGGATACAGTGACCATACTCGAAAAAATTGGTCATTTTATTGATGAGGAGAATGACAGGCTTTACAAAAAATATAAAAGTGAAGGTTTTGACCGAAAAGAAATTTCAAAATTTATCGCCCGTGATTTTGATGTATTGAATGTATTGACCCGAGCATCAAAAGATTGGGATTGCGGATGTGTAATTACCGGGATGACTGGTCATGGCGATGCTTTTGTGATGCGTGACCCTTCTGGGATCAGGCCCGCTTTTTATTATCAGGACGATGAAGTGGTGATTGCAGCTTCTGAACGGCCCGTCATTCAAACCGCATTTAATCTGCAAACAAACCAAATTAAGGAGCTGATGCCTGGCGATGCATTGATCGTAAAACGCGACGGAACCGCAAGCACTCAAGCCTATACCAATGCATTGCCCCGAAAATCCTGCTCATTCGAACGCATTTATTTTTCGAGAGGGACCGATGAAGAAATTTATAAAGAGCGTAAAAAACTGGGGAGCTTGCTCACGCCCTCAGTTTTAAAAGCCATTGATCATAAACTGGATAAAACGGTTTTTTCATATATCCCGAATACTGCCGCAGTTGCATTCAGAGGGCTGATGGAAGAAATGGACAATTTTTGCAATGGCGTAAAAGCAGAAAAAATTCTTCAGTTGGGGAAAGACTTAACACCCGAAAAACTGGAAGAAATTTTTAAACTCAAGCCCCGCATCGAAAAAGTGGCAGTGAAAGACTTAAAGCTCCGCACTTTTATCACCCAGGACACCCAACGTGACGACCTTGTTGCCCATGTGTATGATATCACTTACGGAACGGTAAACAGCAAAATTGACAATCTGGTGATTCTGGATGATTCCATTGTTCGCGGGACCACGCTTAAGCAAAGCATTCTCCGGATACTGGACCGGCTGAACCCCAAAAAAATAATTGTTACATCATCTGCCCCGCAAATCCGTTATCCGGATTGCTACGGGATAGACATGGCCAAACTGAACGATTTTATTGCATTCAGGGCCACCATTGAGCTGCTAAAGGACACCAAGCAATCTCATGTAATCAATGATGTTTACAAGAAATGCAAGGCGCAGGAAAAACTGCCCAAGGAAGAGATCGTAAATTATGTGAAAGAAATTTACAAACCCTTTACCGCTGAACAAATTTCAGCTAAAATTGCCGAAATGCTGACCCATCAGGATTTAAATGCAGAAGTGCAGGTTATTTACCAAACCATTGAAGATTTGCACGAGGCCATTCCAGGCCATTTGGGCGATTGGTATTGTACCGGCAAATACCCCACACCGGTCGTGAATCGCGTGGTAAACAAATCTTTTATCAAGTATATTGAGGGCCGCGACGAAAGGGCGTATTAAAAGACATCTGAAACCGACATCAGGGGTGACACCCTCCATCTGGAGGGTGTCATCCAAAGTTTTATTTCTCTGAAAAGGCCGTCAAAATATTACCCGCAATTTCAGCCATTTCTTCCGGGGCAAGTTTTACCTTTTCGCGGCTGAAATTAATTTCGCCCCCTTCAATTAAAGGAATTAAATGAATGTGGGCATGGGGGACATCAAGTCCATAAACAACCACGCCCACCCTTTTACAGGCAATGGTATTTTCGATGGCCCTGGATACTTTTTTTGAAAAAACATGCAGCTTGCCCAAATATTCATCATCCAGGTCGAAAATATAATCCACTTCCAGTTTGGGCACAACCAAAGTATGCCCTTTTGATAAGGGATTGATATCCAGGAAGGCATAGAAATTCTCATCCTCGGCAACCTTGTATGATGGAATTTCGCCCCGGATAATTTTTGTAAATATGGATGCCATGATTTAATGTGTTAAAGTTCTCTGCTAATTTCTAGTATTTCGAGGGTGATGTTACCTGCAGGTACCGTAATTTCGGCCTGTTCACCCACCTTTTTACCCAACAGCCCTTTGGCTATGGGCGAATTGACCGAAATTTTTCCGCTTTTTAGATCCGCTTCTTTTTCGGGTACAAGGGTATATGCCATTTCAGCATTGTTCTTCAGATTTTTCAGCTTCACCTTCGAGAGGATCAGCACCTTCGAAGTATCAATTTTGGATTCATCAATGATGCGCACATTGCTGATCATTTCCTGAAGTTTGGAAATCTTGAGTTCCAACATGCCTTGTGCATTCTTTGCCGCATCATATTCGGCATTTTCAGACAAATCTCCTTTATCACGAGCTTCTGCAATTTGTTTTGAAATGGAAGGGCGTTCAACCAATATGAGGTTTTCAAGCTCTTGTTTCAATTTTTTTAATCCTTCCTCTGTGTAATACCTTACGTCTGACATAATCTCTCTTTTAACAAACAGATAAAAAAGAACCTAAAATTAGGTCCTCTGCTTTTTTTATTAATAAAATCTGCGCACAAACCGAAAAATCAGTTTATGCTCGTTGGCCAATCAGGCTGGGTGCATTATCAATTGTTATGTAAAAATAATAAATCATTTATGAAATTTACAATATCAATGTTTCTTTTTTTTTGATCCTTGGATCTTAATTTTTAATGTAAGGAGGATTTAATATCTCTGAAAAGATCACTGCTTTTCTGGCATCAAAGTCAGCAATATCATCATCATGCTCAAGCGTCAAATCGTTCCATTTATCTTCTTCCTCCATGTGTTTTATTTCATCCACGATCCCGGCTGTGTCTGTTTCAACTTCGTCCTGAAAAGCTGAAACGCCCTCCTTTTCTGCTTTAAAATAGCTCGTCTCATCTTTTTTTTCAACCACATCAATTTCTGAATACGGGCTGTCCAGATATTCTTCAACCGGATCATCAAATTTAAACATCTGCTCAAGGTTCAGCTTTTCTTCAAATATTGATTTTCGGGGATCTTCAATTTTCGAATAATCATCAGATGTTTTAACCTCAGCTTGTTTGCGCTTTTGCTTTTGGTTTTGGTTATATACCGTATACAGCACCCAGGCTATTCCAATCAGTATATATATAACATCTTCCATTTTAATTGATTATCAAACAGCAAAAATACTCAAAAATTTACAGATAAATACATTGCGATGC
>CAYNTB010000016.1:11132-13338 GCA_964399905.1 uncultured Bacteroidales bacterium
AAAAAAAAAGTCAGATAAAAAACATTAAAAATGACAGTAAAAAGGTTATTTCTTTTTTCCTGCCATATGCTTAATGAGATGGCTAAGATCCACCTGAACGGTGCCTTCCTATTCCTGAAAATAAACCCTTTTTACGCGTCTTGAAATTCCGGTTAGAATTTCATAAGGTATTGTATTTATACTGGCTGCCATTTCCGAAATTGGATATTTTTCACCAAACACAATTACCTCATCTCCTTCTTTGGCCTTAATATCGGTAATATCAATGATGCACATATCCATGCAGATATTGCCAACAATGGGTACAAAGTCCCCGTTCACCCATAGTTTTCCTTTACCAAGTCCAAAATTCATATTGAGTCCGTCGGCATATCCCAAAGGCACAATGGCAATTTTCATTTCCTTCGTTGCTTTTGCAGACCGGTTATAACCAATGGTTTCGTTGGGTTGAATTGTTTTTATTTGTGAGATGGTCGATTTTAAAGTACTTACATTTTCAAGCTCTTTTTGCTCTTTAATATCCGAAGATATCCCATACATGCCGATGCCGAGACGGACCATGTCAAACTGGGCCTCCGGAAACCGATTGATACCAGCCGAATTCAATATATGCCGCAATACCGGATGATCATCTGCAAAGGATACAATTTTTTCGCTCATACGTTTAAATCGTTCAATCTGCAGTTTTGAGAAATCATCATAAGCTTTATCCTGACTGCCTGCCAAATGAGAAAAAACAGACTGTAAATAAATCGAGCGGTTTTGTTTCAGCCGGCCGATCAATTTATCCAAATCAGGTTCTTCAAACCCAAGCCGATGCATACCGGTATCAAGTTTTATATGTATTTTAACCGGTTTGTTGGCAGGTATTATATTTTCCTTGATTGATTTTTCGAGCAAATCAAGAATGCGAAAACTATAAATCTCAGGTTCGAGATTATGTTTTATGATACTATCGAAACTTTGCCAATCGGGATTCATAACCATGATTGGCGCATTGATCCCGGCTTTTCGCAATTCAACCCCTTCGTCTGCATAGGCCACCGTCAGATAATCGATGTGGTGAAATTGCAATGCATTGGCAATTTCGAAACTTCCGCTGCCATAAGAAAAAGCCTTGACCATTGCCATGACTTTAGTTTCAGGCTTTTTGAGTTTATTACGGAAATAATTTAAATTATTAATAAGGGAATTTAAATTGATTTCTAAAACAGTTTCGTGTGCTTTTTGTTGAAGTGCCTGGCTTATTTGTTCAAATTCAAAAATTCTGGCACCTTTCAGCAAAATGGTTTCATTATTAAATGAAGTAAAAGGGAAGGTATTTAAAAATTCTTCGGTGCTGGGATAAAAATATTTTTCCATCGAAAATCGTTCGGAATTTTTTCCGATGGAATTTCCGATCCCGATTAATTTCTGAACCCCTTTACTTTCAAGTAATTCGGCAATATGGCCGTATAAATTTAATTCATTCTGTCCGCTTTGAAGTAAATCAGAAAGAATCACGGTTTTTTTATGATGTTGTTTTTGCTGCTGCAAAAAATCCAATGCGATACCCAATGAGTTGATATCGGAATTATAACTGTCGTTGATAACCGAACAATTATTGATGCCTTCTTTTAGCTCCAGCCTCATGGCAATGGGTGTGAGTTGCATCATTCGTTTAGCAATCACTTTTTGGTCATAGCCCAGATAAAGCATTACGGCCCAGCAATGAATGGCATTTTCAACAGAGGCACCATCAATAAAAGGAATTTTTATTTGTAAATCCTTTTCCTCAAAATGCGCCTTTATCTGGGTTGTTCCCTTCTGCTTTTCCAACGAACGGATGTTCAGGTTTGCATTCCCCTTATAGCTCCATGTGAATGATTTAATACGATTAAGGATGCCCGATCGAATAATAACACCTTGAATTTCGGGATGATCGGCACAGTAAATAATGGTTTCGACTTTTGTAAATAACTTCAGCTTTTCCCCGGCTTTTTGCTGAAGATTGATAAAATTTTCGTCGTGGGCATTGCCGATATTTGTGAACACCCCAATACCCGGCTGGATAATAGCCTGCAACTTTTCCATCTCATCCGGTTCGGAAATTCCGGCTTCAAATATTCCCAGCTCATGGTTCTCATTCATTTGCCAAACCGACAAGGGCACCCCGATTTGTGAATTGTAACTTTTGGGACTCCGGATGATATTCTTATTGAAATTC
>CAYNTB010000017.1:0-13318 GCA_964399905.1 uncultured Bacteroidales bacterium
CTTTGCCGGGCTGATATGTATTAAAGCCTGATTTTACAGATGCCTGTTCCAATACAACTTGCTTATTCAATAAATCTTTATATTGTTTGCGTGCGATAACCGGTAAAAGCACAAACTGCCTTAAGTTTGATGGTAGCTTCAGTTCATTCTGATCCATACTTTTTGAACGAACAAGGCCCGCTCTCGAATGGGCCAGTCTGGTGGTAATTCGCAACAAAACGGGTATCTGCATTTCCTCCGATAAATCAAAACCATACCTGACCATTTCGTATGCTTCCTGTTGATTGGAGGGTTCAAGGATCGGAATAAAAGCAAAATTGCCATAATATCGTGAATCCTGTTCATTTTGAGATGAGTGCATTGACGGGTCATCGGCAGAAACGAAAATCAGACCTCCGTTGGCTCCGGTAATTGCAGCGTTCATAAAAGCATCAGCAGCAACATTTAAACCTACATGTTTCATGCACACCATTGCGCGCTTACCGGCATAAGACATTCCAAGGGCAGATTCCATCGCAGTCTTCTCATTGGCCGACCAATTGGCCCTGATCCCTTTCTCTTTAGCTTCTTTCGATTTTTGCACATACTCGGTAATCTCTGTTGAAGGGGTGCCCGGATATGCGTATATCCCTGATAATCCTGCATCTATAGCTCCCTGGGCAATCTCTTCATCACCCAATAGTAATAATTTCTGCATAAATTCTTATTCTTATATGTAATATTAATAATTGAGCCCAACTCAACAAAATTACTTTTTTTTTCTGAAGCGTCCCTGATATTGATATAGAATAAATTCATTCTAAAATAAAAACAGAATTTGTACTTTTACTCAGTTTTAATCGTATGAATTTCTTAGCACATTTATATCTTTCGCCTCAGGATAAAGAAATCATCCTGGGAAATTTTATTGCCGATGCGGTGAAAGGTAAAATGTTTGAAGACTATTCAGCCGGGGTACAAACCGGCATCCTATTGCACCGGCAGATTGATCAATTTACCGACCAGCATCCTGTTTTTAAAAGCAGTTACCAACGATTATATCCTAAATATAGAAGGTATTCGGGGGTCATTGTTGACATCTATTATGATCACTTTTTGTGCAGGTACTGGGATGAATATCATCCGGTTGAACTTAAAAAATTTGTTTCCAAGGCCTACCAGATACTCATTCTTCAATTTAATCAGTTGCCAGCACGATCGAAACGGATTTTACCTTTTATGATTTCACAAAACTGGCTCGTTAACTATTCAAACTTTGAAATGCTAAAAAAGGTATTTGGCGGGATGTCAAGGCGCACATCCAACCATTCCAAAATGGATGAAGCCGTAATCGAACTGCAACAAAATTATTCGATGTTTGAGGCCGAATTCAGGCAATTTATGCCTGACATCACAAAATTTGCCAGAGCTTCAGCATATTATCAGCCCTAAATAAATATTTCTTTAACTTATATTTGGATGGATTAGCCAAGCTGAGTAATTTTATCCAACAATTTGCACCAAATGACCAAAATTAACGACGACCAAAATCTTAAAGAAAGAATAAGTATACTTAAAAATACATACATTTTTTCGGAAACAGGCCCTGAAGTTCTATTAGAAATTGCAAAGGCACTTGTTGAAAAACAAGTGAGAAACGAAAAAGTTATCCTTCGAAAAGGGGATATTGGCAATGCAATGTATATCATTGTTAAAGGAAAGGTTCGTATTCATGATGGCAATCATGTGCTGACTAAATTAGGACCCGGAAGTGTTTTTGGAGAATATTCCTTAATTGATGAAGAAACCCGTTCGGCTTCAGTTACAGCCGATGAACCAAGCGATCTTCTCAAACTATCGCAGGAAGATTTCTTTAAAATCATTTTTGAAAAAAAAGAGATCATAAAAGGAGTGTTGAAGGTATTGGTTAAGCGTATCAGAAGTATGAATGCGCTTGAAGAGAAACTTTCAAAAAGCTATCTCAAAATCCAGAAACAAAAAGATGAAATTGAGATTCAACATCAGAATATATTGAAACAAAAAGATTTACTTGAAGAGCAGAATTATGATCTTTTAAGCTTGAATGAAGAGAAGAACCATTTATTATCCGTTGTGGTGCATGGTATAAAAAATCCCCTGACAAGCAGTATGTGCATGATCGACCTGCTTAAAAACGATGAGAAGTATAGCAATTCGCTGCATGAATATACTTCCATTATCGAAAATTCGATGCACCGTATCAATAAAATGGTCAATGAATTTTTAAACATAAACCGTATTGAATCAAAAACTTACAGCCTTAAAACAGAAAGCCTTGAAGTTTCAAAAATAGTCAAAGAAGTTCTTTCGAACTTTAATATGGTGATTGAACGCAAGAATCTTCAATTAACCCTGAATCTGGATAAATGCCATGCAAAACTGAATGAAGTTTATATGAATCAGATCATTGACAATCTGCTTTCAAATGCTTTTCGGTTCTCCCCAAAATCTAAAGAAATCGAAATAAATTTAATGGCTAAAAATGGACGGATAAAACTGGAAATTGTAGATGAAGGACCTGGTATACAGAATAATGAGTTTGAATCAGTCTTCGAGATATATCGGCGCCAGAATACAAAAGCCGGTGAAGAATCGAATACCGGGCTTGGATTGGCCATTGTTAAAAAATATGTAACAGCCATGAATGGCCATGTATGGTGTGAAAACAGGTCCGGAAAAGGAGCCGCTTTTATAGTCGAGCTCCCATCCATCGACAAACTCCTTTAATAATAGATTGTGGCCACCATTTTTCTGGGGCCCCCGTAATTTCTGAACTCACACAGATAAATACCCTGCCAGGTACCCATATTTAATCGATGATCCGTAATCGGGATGCTTACAGAACTTCCGATAATTGAGGATTTGACATGCGCTGGCATGTCATCACTGCCTTCCATATTATGTAAATATCCCGGCGCATTTTCAGGAACGATCCGGTTCATAATTGTTTCAAAATCGACCCTAACTGAAGTATCGGCATTCTCGTTGATGGATAAACCGGCAGAAGTATGTTTGATAAACAGATGCAAAAACCCGCTTTCAGGCAATTCCTTAAGAATCCCTAGAACCACATTTGTAATCAGATGATACCCCCTGCTATAAGCAGGCAGGGTAAATTCAATTTGCTTGATCAAGCTTTATTATTTAATTCTTTTTCAAGAATAATTAGTCTTCGTCTTTATCCGCCGGTTTAATTCCGGCAATTTTTTCCAACATATCTGTCGTTAATGATTTAGGACGTTCAAGTGGATATCCTAAAGCACGATCCCAAATGATATTTGCACAAATTCCGATTGCTCTCCCTATTCCAAACAAAACTGTATAGAAATCATATTCTCTTAATCCATAATGCCATTGAATAATTCCTGATTGGGCATCAACATTGGGCCATGGATTTTTTGCCTTTCCATGTTCCAGCAAAATAGGGGGTGTTACTTTATAAAGAAGGTCGACATATTTGAACAAGGTATCATCCTTCATATGTTTCAGACTGAACTCCCTTTGCAATAAATATCTGGGATCTGTTTTTCTCAGAACTGCGTGTCCAAAACCAGGAATTACCTGTCCTGAATTTAAAGTATCCCAAACAAATTGTTTCATTTCTTCTTCATTTGGCATGGCCCCTCCCATTCTGTCGACCATATCCTGAAGCCATTGTAAAACGCCCTGGCTGGCCAATCCGTGCAATGGGCCTGCGAGGCCATTAATCATTGCGGAGATTGAAAGATAGACATCGGATAAAGAACTGGCAACCAAATGGCCGGTATGCGCACTCACATTTCCAGCCTCGTGGTCGGAGTGGATAATGAAATGCATACGCATTACATCATCGTAAGGCTTGTCTTTGCCCATCATAAAAGCAAAATTTCCGCCCCAATCCAGATGTGGATTTGATTGAATCCTTTTTCCGTCGCGGTATAATTTTGCATAAACATAAGTTGCAATTTCCGGTAACTTAGCCAGCAGGTTCAACGAATCTTCATAGGTTGGATCCCAATAATCCGCTTTGGGAATACCTGCGGTATATTTTTTGGTAAAAAAAGATTCCCTATGCATCGAAAGAATGGCCGTTGAAAATATCGTCATCGGATGGCTGCAACAAGGAAATGCATCAATAAGCTCATAAATGTACCTGGGCAGTATTCGTCGTTTGGCAAATTCATCAACAACCTCTGTAACCTCTGCCATTGTTGGGATATCACCTGTTAATAACAGATAGAACAATCCTTCAACATAGGGCATTTCTGCACCTTTGGGTTTCGGTAATTTCTCCATCACTTCGTGGAGCTTATACCCCCTGAAACGGATTCCTTCTTTGGGATCCAGGTACGAAATATCCGTAATTAAACTTTTCAGCCCCCTCATCCCACCAAGGATTTGTGAAATGGTAACTTTATCTACAACTACCTCACCATATTCATTATTTAAGCGATCAATCCGCGGGCGGTGTTCCTGAATTTTCTCATAAAGTTTCTCTTTTAAACTTGCCATATTTTATTGTGTTAATTATATTCTTAAATTTTAATTCATATTTTTAATAATTGCATCTGCGAAGGCTGAGCATTTTAATAATTCAGCACCTTCCATCATCCGGTGATAATCATAGGTTACCTTCTTTTGTTCAATGGTTTTCACCAATGCTTCCCAAATCAGATCATGAGCTTCTTTCCAACCCATATATTTTAACATCATCCCACCTGATAATATGACCGAACCAGGGTTCACTTTATCTAATCCGGCATATTTGGGAGCAGTACCATGAGTGGCTTCAAAAATAGCATGTCCGGTCGAATAATTAATATTTGCACCCGGCGCAATCCCGATTCCTCCAACTTGTGCTGCCCATGCATCCGATAAATAATCACCGTTTAGGTTCATGGTGGCAATTACATCAAATTCGCTGGCCCTGGTTAAAACCTGCTGCAAGGTAATATCAGCAATGGCATCACGGATCAGCAATTTACTTTTCCATTTTCCGTTTCCGTGTGTTGGCATTAATTTTAATGCTTTTTCAACCTCAGCCTGCTTTTCTTTCTTTTGCGAATCAGTCATCATGTGATAACCCGGATCGATCATAATTGCGTTCTCTTCTATACTCAACCCCTGATTCTTATCTTTATTTGAAATGATCCAACTTTCTCTTTCGGTAACCACCTGATCTCTGTATTCGTTAACGGCAATTTCGAAACCCCATTTTTTAAAGGCACCTTCGGTAAATTTCATGATATTTCCCTTGTGCACCAGTGTAAGTGATTTCCGATTTTCTTCAAGCGCATATTCGATGGCAGCCTTTACCAAACGATAACTCCCTTCTCTGGATGCAGGTTTTACTCCAATACCACTTGTTTCCGGAAAGCGGATATTACTAACACCCATTTCTTCTTGTAAAAAGCGGATTACTTTTTTGACTTCTTTACTCCCTTCGGGCCATTCAATTCCGGCATAAATATCCTCTGTATTTTCCCTGAAAATAACCATATCAACATCCTCAGGCTTTCGAACCGGGGACGGAACACCTGTGATATATTTAACAGGTCTCAGGCAAACATAAAGGTCCAGTTTTTGCCGTAATGCAACATTTAATGATGTAATTCCTCCACCAATCGGGGTTGTTAATGGTCCCTTAATCCCGACCAAAAACTTATTAAATGCATCCAGCGTTTCCTGTGGTAACCACTCCCCTGTTCTGTTAAAGGAATTTTCACCTGCATAAACTTCGAGCCAATTTATTTTACGTTTTCCATGATATGCCTTCTCAATTGCAGCATCAAAAACACGTACAGAAGCTGCCCATATATCAGGGCCCGTCCCGTCACCTTCTATAAATGGAATTGTTGGTTGATCCGGAACTATGAGTTTGCCGTTTTTAATGCTAATTTTTTCTTCATTCATCTTAATAATTTTTTTATGCTGATTGTTATAAAGTATTCTTTTGTGAATCAAACTGCTATCAGTAAATTTAATACTTTTTTCCAAATTTAAAAAATGATAAATTGAATTTGGAATAATTTAAATCCAAAACAAAATAATGATCCTACCTGCCTGTACGGCATTGTTTTACTGTATATTATAACAAATTCACGGCATGGCTTAATTGACGGTGCATTGTTATTTGAATAGCAATGCAAGCCATTTTTTGTGCCCTATTTTCCGATTATAATCTATGCAAATATGTTCCGAAAATCCAATCTGATATCCCAATTAAAGCATCCATTAATCACAATTTTATACACTTTACAATTTAGACTATTACTTTAACCTTCTTCATTCCAATGATTTTGTATATTTGTTATTACAGAAATTTATATATTATGGAAAATCGACCAAGAGGCTTATATAGAAGCATCAATCAGCAAGTGATTGGAGGAGTAGCGGCCGGTATTGCAGATCATCTGAATACGGATCCGACCATCATCAGGATATTATTTGTAGTGTTGGCACTTTTTGGTGGCGGTGGCGTTTTGATATATTTAATTTTATGGATTGCATTACCACCCGGCGAAACACCATTATTTAATCAACCCAACAATTTTAAAAGTATGGAAAACGAAAAGAATCAACAGAACCCAAATCCGCAATTTGACCCGAACAAAAACTGGAATCACCCTAAAAATGACGGTAGTTTAATCGCCGGTATTATTCTAATCACTTTGGGATTAATCTTTTTAGCCGACAGATTTTTACCCCGGATTGACTTCGGTGATTTATGGCCCATCATACTTCTGGTTGCAGGTATTGTGATGATAAAATCGGGCTACAGCAAATCAAAAAACAGTTAAATTTTTGACTGAATTAGTATAATTAATATCTTTTAAAACATCGTTTGTCAGATCATATCTGATGGATCACAATAATAAACAAATGAAAAACAGTAATTTATTTTGGGGTGGCATTTTAGTAACCCTTGGTGTTTTATTTATATTGAACAACCTGGATTTTTTACACTTCGACTGGTGGGGGATTTTCAGGTTATGGCCCATGTTACTGGTACTGCTGGGGGTAACATTATTGCCCATTAAAAACTCCATCAAACTTTTACTTACCCTGGTAATATTGGTAATTACAATCGTTTTACTTTTTACCAATACTTCGTTTTATTCGGGAAGATCAATGAATTTTAACTGGGACTTTGGCAACAGGTTTGAAGAAAGAAATGAATTCAAGAGAAGCGACCAATATTTTTACGAACCTTTCGACCGTAATATACAGGAAGCAAGCCTTGATATTGAAGCCGTTGCCGGGAATTTTGATATCCGCGGAGTCACCGATGAATTATTCGAGTTCAGACAGGATGGAAATGTGGGTCCCTATGTTTTTTCTACAAATAAGCGGGATAACCACCAATATCTTGATTTAAGTATTAAAAACGCCAATATCAGGATGCGAAGGCTGATCAATGAAGTATCCATCGAACTTAATCCTGAACCCATCTGGTCCATCAAGCTTGATAATGGTGCGGCTAAAATTGATCTGGATTTAAGCAAACATAAAATCAAAATAATTGATATTGATGGTGGTGCTTCTTCTACGCATTTGAAAATTGGAGATCTACAGGATAAAGCAAATATCAATATTTCGGCAGGTGCTTCATCAGTTACGATTTCAATACCAGAAAGCCTGGGATGTGAATTAAGCACCGATGTTTTCCTGTCATCAAAAAACTTCGACGGTTTTAACAGAATCGACAAAGGTTTGTATCAAACTTCCAACTTCGAAAATGCTGATAAAAAAGTTTTTATCGACATCGATGCTGCGGTGACAAGTTTATCCGTTAGAAGATACTAAAACTGATAAGCGGCCTTCTTTAAATTCACCTAAAATAGGTATTATGGATTTACACAGATCATACTTCGCGAAACAAAACCACAAAATCAATCATTCCAAGTTAATTGCCAGCACTTCCATGCTTTATTTTGGCCTGATTATTTTGATTGCATCTTTTGTTTTTATGATTGTTAATTTTTCAAAAGCTGATGCGATAATCGTGGCCTGGTTACCATTTATTTTCGCCGGTATATTTTTGATATTTATGAGCCAGATTATGAAAGGGTTGAGAAAGAAGTAATTTGGTCAAATACTATTTTTTTCCCTTGATTTCAAGCTTAAAACCGGTGCCATGCACATTGGTAATGGAAATATTTGGATCTGCTTTCAGGTATTTTCGCAGCTTGGCGATAAATACATCCATGCTTCTGCCAATAAAATAATCATTTTCGCCCCAAACCAGTTTCCGGGCATATTCTCTGGATAACAATTGATTTTGATTCTGACACAACAAATACAATAATCCGGATTCTTTACGGGTGAGATGCTGCTCTGAATTTTTACTTACAAGGGTCATATTTACCGAATCAAAGGTAAATATACCCAATTGATAAACCGAGTCCGAACCATTACTGTAACTTGCTCTTATCTGGCATCTTTTAAGAATGGCCCTGATTCTTAAACTCAGTTCTTCGGTGCTGAAAGGTTTGGTAATGTAATCATCACAACCAACCAGAAATCCTTTGACCCGGTCTTCCTTTAATGATTTGGCCGTAAGAAAAATAATCGGAATATTTTGGTTTATCGCACGGATATCCTCTGCGAGGCTGAATCCGTCTTTTTTCGGCATCATGATATCGAAGATGCAAAGGTCGTAATGATGACGTTTAAATGCTTTCAAACCCTCTTCGCCATCTTTGCATAATTTTATTTCATAATCAAGCATTTCCAGATAATCCTGTAAAACCAAACTCAGGTTCGGATCGTCTTCAACCAGCAAAATTTTTAGTTTCTCACTCATACGCTTCCTCCATTTTTTTTGGAACAAAAGGCAAATAAAATTCAAAGGTGCTGCCTTTTCCCAGTTCTGAATTGATTTTTATAGATCCACCATGAGCTTCGATCATGGTTTTTACATAATATAAACCAATCCCGAAACCTTTTACATTATGAATATCTCCGGTTGGCACACGGTACAATTTTTTAAAGATCAGTTTCTGGCTCTCCTGGCTAATCCCGATGCCATTGTCCTTAACGGATACCATGATCCCGTTTTTATAATTTTTTGTGCTCAGGTAAATTTCAGGATTCTGTGCCGTATATTTTTTGGCATTATCCAATAAATTTGAAATAACATTAAAAATATGAACCCGATCTGCCAGTAAAACTGAATTTTCGGCCTTGAGTTCAATTTTGATTTTACCATTCCTTTTCTTGAGACCCAATTTAAAATGATCGACCACTTTCCGGATTACATGATGCAAATCTATTTCTTTTGGTTTGATGGTCATGTCACCTTTATCCAATATTGAAATTTGTAATACACGTTCAACCTGGTTCTCCAGCCTTGCATTTTCATCATAAATGATCTGAGCATATTTCTGGGTTTTATCAGCTGATTCGGAAACATTCGGGCGCAAAAGCATTTCGCTGGCCAATGAAATCGTAGATATCGGGGTTTTAAGTTCGTGGGTCATATTGTTCACAAAATCCGTTTTCATTTCGGATAATTTCTTTTGCCTTAGCATGCTCACTACTGTGTACCAAAAACTAAAAATTACGATGATGATAAAAATGGCAGAAAGTACCAGCCAACCCATCATATTCAATAATATCCTGCTGGTTTGGTCGGGGAAATAAAGCCCCAGGTAATACTGATCCGAATCGCACAAACAACTCAATGAAACATTATGCCTGGAATTGATAATTTCCTGCTGATAGTTCTCATAATTTCCCATCTCGAATTTACCGGTATTCCGGTCGTAAACTCCATACTCATAATTGTTTCCAACCAACATACAATTCAATTCAAAACGCATCAGCTCGTCCAATGATTGCTGGTTAACGATATCGGTGATGTGGGTTTTAACAACCAGACAATTAGGATTCTCCTGCATCATCATCAGGGTAGAATCGGTATGATTGTTTAGCAATTGATTGACCACCGATTTCATGGCAATTCTCACTCCGTTATCGAATTGTTCCTTTTTAAAATCGACTGCCTTTTTTACCCAATACAATTGCGTAATAATAATACCAATCATCGAAATGGAAGCAATGATGATAATGGTTCTAAATATTTCTTTTCTCATTTTTGATCACAGCTCAAACTAAGCCAACTATATCAGTGTGTTTAATTTACAATATTTAATGATCGCATAAAGATACAACGATCAATTTACTACAAATTTTTAATTAACAAATCATTAACAGTTTTTAACAGCCATTTAACAAAATAGATGTATACAGGGATTAAATTTGCTTAAAAATCTATTCAAACTTAAAATATAAAAATTATGAAGAAGTTATTACTGAGCCTGGCTGTTGTAGCATTTATAACAGTTGGAGCAATTGCAGCCGGAAATTCTCAAACACAGGATCCTCCAAAAAAAGTAGAGGTTAAGAAAGAAACCACTGTTGCAACCACAAAAACTGCTGAGACCAAAGAATGTGCCCCTGCAGAGAAAAAAGCTTGTTGCGAAACAGCTAAAGAATGCGACACCAAAAAAGTGGCCAAAAAGAAAATTAAATAATGATCCCGTTTTAATAAAAAAGCCTTCCTGCTAAAAGTCGGAAGGCTTTTTTTTGTCCTTCGTTTCCATCATCGAATTCATTATCTTTGACCAACAAATGTAGTATTATGATAACAGCAAAAACCAAGTACATTGGAGATTTAAGAACAGAAGCAGTTCACGTCCGGTCAGGAAACAAGATCATAACCGACGCTCCGATTGATAACCAGGGGAAAGGGGAAGCTTTTTCACCCACCGACCTTGTTGCAACCGCTTTGGGCAGTTGTATGATGACCATCGTGGGTATTGCCGCAAACACCCATGGCTTCAGTATTGATGGTGCCCATTGGGAAATCACCAAAATTATGGCTTCTGATCCACGCAGAATTTCTGAGGTTAAAATTGATATAACATTCCCGCCTAACAATTATTCTGATAAAATAAAGAAGATCATTGAGCACTCGGCTCTAACCTGCCCTGTTGCCCAAAGCCTGCATCCCAACCTGAAACAAGATATTCATTTTAATTACTTATAAGATGTTTCAAAATATAAAGCCCGGATTAAATAATAAAATTGAGAAAGTTGTATTGCCGCGTGATTCGGCCAAAAGATATGGATCGGGACATATTGAAGTTTATGCCACTCCGGCCATGATTGCTTTAATGGAACAAACTTCACTCGGATGTGTAAACTTTTTATTACCTGAAGGATACACCACCGTTGGCACCGAAGTAAAGGTTCAACATATCAAAGCTACCCAAATAGGGAAACCTGTTAAATGCACCGCCCGTCTGATAGAAGTGGATCGTAAAAAACTGGTATTCGAAGTTCATGCTTCGGATGACCAGGGAGAAATAGGACACGGAACACATACCCGTTTCATTGTTGAGCAGGAAGCATTTATGTCGAAACTTCAGAACCAGTAATTTATTCGGGAACCCGTATTCGAAACGATTTATTATCAATGGCCCGCTGGGTGGCAAGTATCCCGTCCAGGTGATCGTATTCGTGTTGAATGAGTTCCGACAGATCGCCTTCGAGCATCCTGACATGCTCGTTCCAGTTCTGATCCCTGTAACTTAATTTTATAAGTCCCGACCTTTTAACTTTCACAAACAAATTCGGGAAAGAAAAACAATCACCCCAGAGTTCCATGGTCTCTTCACTGAACTCGCTCAACACCGGATTTATCAACACAAGCGGTTGATCAATATTCATATAAATAAGCCGTTTAAAAACCCCGATTTGCGGAGCGGCAATGGCCCTGCCTGCCTTATATTTTTCCTGATATTCCATTAAGGCCTGGTGCAAAATTTCAATGGCCGGTTTCAAAGATTCAAGCTCGTTTTGTTGAACAGCCACCGAAACTTCGTACAAACGCGGATCGCCCAATAAGAGTATGTTTTTTAAACTCATTATACTTTATTTTTTGTGTCAATAATAATGGTTACCGGGCCGTCGTTTATAAGTTCCACCTCCATTTCGGCACCAAATTCCCCGGTCCCGACTTTTTTGCCCAGTTCACTTTGCAGTTGCTTTACAAATTCTTCATAAAGCGGAATGGCTACTTCAGGCCTTGCAGCATAGATATAGGAAGGCCTGTTCCCTTTTTTAGTGCTGGCATGCAGGGTAAACTGGCTCACGACTATGGCTTCTCCGTCAATATCCTGCAGGCTGCGATTCATTACGCCTTCCTCATCATCGAAAATGCGAAGTTGTGCAATTTTACGGCTCAGCCACAGGCCATCTTCTGCCGTATCGGCATTTTCGATGCCCAGCAAAATAAGCAAACCCAACCCTATTTCTGCCCTGCTTTGGTTTTTTATTTTGACCGATGACCGGCTTACCCGTTGAATGACTGCTTTCATGAAATTAATTATACAGCCAAATTTAGTAAAAATGCTTTTATAAAGAAGTTAGATTTTAGATGTTAGACATTAGACGTTATTCTTCCATCTTTCAAGGTTTGGCAAAATACGTTCGGCTATAACCCTGGCTTGCTCTTCTGAAATATTCATTTTTGCCATATTAATCTGAATATTTTTCTCGATCTTTTTTTTCAGACTAATTCCCTCATCATTGAATTTTCCATTTTCATACAGAAACTGCAATACTTATCAGTTTTACTTTTATCGACATTTGTTCCACCCTTGCCAGGGTCATTTTCAAGCGGCATTCCACAGCTTTGGCAAGGCATAAATTTGTGCTCCATATTTTATTTCTTTTCAGAAATCATCCCTGTCAAATATTTCAGGCTTGTATCAGAACCTCTTCACGTTGCCGCTCCAGATAAGATTGTTGTTCTTTTTTGAGTTTTTCCTTCTTCAAATAACGGCTGTAAAGTGCAGCAATAATAACGGCAACAATTCCTTCGGCCAGCACAGTTTTCTGCACTCCGATATAATGTGAAACCGCACTGATGATTAAACTGCCGATGGGCAACATGGTGGTTAATACCATTAAATAAATACTGATTACCCGGCCCCGAAATTGATTGGGCACATTAATTTGTACGATGGTATTGCTTATGGTTCTGACCGGCATCATGCCAAAAGCCCCCACGGCAACAAACAACAATGCAAGCGGATAAAAATTCGTTTGAGAGAAAAGTATCAGGCCAATCGCGAATATAAAGGTATTTGTGGCCAATACTTTGTTTAAATCTGTTCCTGCTTTTAATGATGCCAGATATAAGGCACTGATCAGTGCACCCAATCCGATAATACCGTCCATAATTCCTAAGGTTGCGGCTGTTCCATTAAAAATATCTTTTGCAAATACCGGTGTAAGGGTAGAAAAAGGC
>CAYNTB010000018.1:0-6610 GCA_964399905.1 uncultured Bacteroidales bacterium
AAACTTTTTGCCGTGTTCAGAATATCAGCCTCAAACAATTGAATTTCGGGCTTAAGGGTTTTATTACTATTGACATCATAAACAAAAAGCTGATAATCTTTGCTAAAAACAACTTTTGCCCCATTTGCACTCACCTGAGGGCGGTCGATTGATGTTGTAAAAGCGGTTAATCGTGTTTTTATTCCGTCTTTAAAAGTATAAAGGTTATATTCTTTGTTAAACTCATCTGAAACAAAATATAGCTTTCCATCCGCATCAACAGTCGGCCAAAAATCCTTCCCTTCATAATCTGTCAACATTTTGAAATCATCACTTTTCGGGTTATAATATTTAATATCCGGATTGTGATCGCCCACATATCTTTTACGCTGCGGGAACATAAAACTTTCCCACGATTCTGTGAAGTAAAATCCTTCAGAAACCGGATCCTTTACCAAATGATGAGGCATGTTAAAATAATTTTCACCAAATAATCTGACAGGTGTCGTACCCTCTATGGAAACCTGGAAGGAGGTGAAGGTATTGTATCGGGTTGAGGTGAAATATACCGATTTTGAATCCCACGACCAGCTTTCAACCAAATCGTTGGCATCATGAATCGTTAATTGTTTAATGGCGCCGCCATCCAGCGGCATTATGTATACATTGGCATTTCCATCCTGTGTTGATGAAAAAGCGAGCCATTTGCCATCGGGCGAGAAACGTGGGTTTGATTCAATCCCTTCGAGGGCTGTTAAACGATGTGCGGTTCCTCCTTCCGTTTTTATCATCCATAAATCGGTTTCATAAACGAAAACTATACTTTTGGCATCAGGCGACAGTGTTGGATCCGAGATAAAATAAGGACCTTCATTTTCGGCATTAAGACCTGAAAAAACAACAAGTAATAAACTGATTAAGCTAAGGATTTTTTTCATATGTTTATTTTTTTAAAATTTACTAAATTGGCCACATAACTTTTCCCGATTGATCGGGAGAATATACCATGAGATCATCATTCCTGTTTTGTTTGAAATCATTTTTCTCATGGCTATTTCATGGTATCATATTATCATTGATTACAATTTATTGTTAAGATTTTATGGTATTTATTCGGATTTCAAATATCATTAGGAAATTGGAGTGATAAATTTACAAAAAGATGATCAAATAAAAAGATTAAGACAGAATAATTGACAAAATGAGCAAAATCAAATATTAACCTTCAGATTTTACTACCGACGAAAACAGGAATATCATTATCTTTACAAGCAAGAATATTCACCTGATTAAAATTCAAAAATCAATTAAAACCTATAAAAAATGAATAAAATTAAAGGGAGCAAAACCGAAAAAAACCTATTAAAAGCCTTTGCGGGAGAATCACAGGCTCGAATGCGATACGACTATTTTGCAAAACAGGCTAAAAAAGAAGGCCTTGAACAAATTGCCGCCATTTTCCAGGAAACTGCAATTAATGAAACCGCACATGCCAAACGTTTTTTCAGATTTTTGGAAGGTGGGATGGTTGAAATTACAGCCTCATACCCTGCCGGAATTATTGGAAGCACCCTCGAAAATCTAAAGGCTGCTGCCGATGGGGAAAATGAAGAATGGACCGAATTATACCCCGAGTTTGCAAAAATCGCTGAAGAGGAAGGATTTAAAGAAGTGGCAACTGCTTTTAAAATGATTGCAAAAGTTGAAAAAGCACATGAAGAGCGATACCGAAAACTCTATCAAAACCTTGACGAAGGAAAGGTTTTTGAAAGGGATGGAGTTTATGTATGGAAATGCAGAAATTGCGGATATCTGCATGAAGGTAAAAAAGCGTTGAAAACCTGCCCTGCCTGTTTGCATCCGCAATCTTATTTCGAAATCCAGGAAACAAATTTTTAATAGCTAAACACAATTTCGGGCTTTAACCTACAAGCCAATTTCATAGATATATTCGACTTCAGTATTTTAACTAAAAATATTAATTTCGTAAAAACCAAAACAATCAATCATGTCAAAATTAAAATTCACAATGCTATCCCTGGCCATGCTGGCAATCATTATAAGTGGTTGCAACAAACAAAAGCAGGATCCGGCCATCGATATCAATAATATGGATTTATCCGTAAATCCGGGAGATGATTTCTTCAGATATGTTAATGGAAATTACCTAAAAACCCTCAACATCCCCGACGACAAAACCAGTTATAATGTTTTTGATATTCTACGGGAAAATGTTGATGAAAACATACACAATATTCTGGAGGAAGTTTCTCAAATTAAAGGCGCAGAAAAAGGAAGTGCCACCCAACAAATCAGCGATTTCTATTACGCAGGAATGAACATTGAAAAAATCAATCAGGAAGGTGCAAGTCCGCTTCGGGAAGAACTTCAAATGATTGAAAATATTGAAACACTCGGACAATTCCAGGATGTAGTATCATATATGCATCTGCACGGACTCGATCCTATATTTGGAGGTGGAGTTGAACAGGATTTGGCCGACAATACGAGGCTTCGTTATTATATTGTTCAAGCAGGGCTGGGTCTTCCTGACGTTGAATATTACACCAAAGAAGATGAAAGGTCAATCGAAATTCGTTCAGAATATGTAAAGCATATTACCAAAATGCTTGCTTTGGCAGGTGAGGACAGTCAAATGGCTGGAACCTGGGCAGAAAATATTATGAACATCGAAACATTTTTGGCACAAAATTCAAAAACAAGGTTGGAAATGAGAAATATTCCTGCGCTCTATAATTTGATGAGCAGGGATTCGTTGCAAAAACTTGTACCTGATTTCGACTGGGAGCGTTACTTTAACAAAATCAGTGATCAGGATTTTGGTGATTTTGTAGTGATGTCTCCACAATTTATGGCTTCCATCGGGACACTGTTAACAGATACCAAGCTTGAAGATTTAAAACTCTACCTTAAATGGAATTTGATCAATCGCTCTGCCGAATATTTAAGTGATGATTTTGTGAATCAAGACTTTCAGTTTTATTCAGCATTTTTATCGGGAAGCAAGCAAATACAGGACCGATGGAAAAGAGTTACCCAAACAACCAATGGAATGCTTGGAGATCCCTTGGGGCAACTTTATGTTGAAAAACACTTCCCACCTTCTTCTAAAGAGCAAATGACAGCCTTGGTTGACAATTTAAAAGCTGCCCTCAAAAATCGTATCGAAAATCTTGAATGGATGAGCGAACTCACAAAAGAAGCTGCGCTGGAAAAACTGGGTACCATGAAAGTTAAAATCGGCTACCCTGACAAATGGGAAGATTATTCAAAATTGGAGGTTGACAGAGATTCTTATTTAAAGAACATCAGAAGATCAAATTATTTTCAAATACAGAAAAACCTGGAAAAATTCAATAAACCCATAGATCCGGATGAGTGGGTCATGTTCCCGCAAACGGTAAACGCCGGATACAGCCCTTTAAAAAACGACATTACATTTCCGGCAGGCATCCTGCAACCCCCTTATTTCAATCCAAATGCTGATGATGCCGTAAATTATGGAGCCATTGGTGTGGTTATCGGGCATGAGATGACTCATGGATTTGATGATCAGGGAAGAAACTTTGATAAAGACGGCCGGATGACCAATTGGTGGACAGCTGAAGATTCCAGGGAATTTATGGAACGGGCTCAGCTTCTTGTTGACCAATACAACGGTTTTAAAGTAAATGATGAAGTAAGCGTAAATGGTGAACTCAGCCTGGGTGAAAATATCGCAGATTTCGGCGGACTTACTATTTCTTTGGAAGCTTATAAGATGAGCCTGGAAGGAAAAGAAGCACCGGCTGATATTGATGGATTTACAGATATTCAGCGTTTCTTTATCAGCTTTGGCCAAATCTGGAGAGGAAAAATCCGTGAAAAAGCACTGATCAGGAAGGTTCAGGAAGATGTACACCCCTGGGGCGAATACCGGGTAAATGGTTCATTATTTAACGTTCCGGAGTTTTACGAAGCATTTGATATCAAGCCGGAAAATAAATTATTCAGAACCGTGGAGCAAAGACCAGTGATCTGGTAAAAAATATTCACATCATATGGGTGCCACCTTTCAGTGTGTCACCCCATTTTTTTAACTGACATACCGATGAAAAAACTAATCTTACTTGTATTAACATTGATGGGGACTCATTTAATGGCTCAGGAATCAGCCGCGAAAACAGCACTTATTATTATTGATATTCAGGAATTTTATTATCCAGGGGGATCCTCTGCATTATTTGAACCAGAGCAGGCAGGCAAGAATGCTCAAAAAATATTGGAACGATTCAGGCAAAAAAATGAGTTGGTTGTGCATGTTCGTCACTACGCTGAAAAAGGAATGGAAATGCATCCTGATGTTACGCCCATTGAAGGAGAAAAAGTAATCACCAAGCATCAGGTGAACAGCTTTCGGGATACTGATTTATTGGCTTATCTGCACGAAAACAAAATTACTGACTTAGTGCTTGTTGGCATGCAAACCAATATGTGCCTGGAAGCTGCAACCCGTGCCGGGGCTGATTTTGGATTTAAGTGTACGGTTGTTGAAGATGCCTGCACCACAAAGGATCAAAAATTCGGGGATCATATTGTTAATGCAAGAGATGTACATTATGTGGCATTGGCAACACTGAGGGCTTATGCAAAAATCACCGACACAGAAACATTCTTAAAAATTAATAATGAATAAAGATTTACTAAAAGTTGGGCTCGCCCAAATTGCACCGGTTTGGCTTGATCGTGAAAAAACCATCCTCAAAATAACAGATTGTATTAAACAAGCAGCCTCGGAAAAGTGCCATTTAGTAACTTTTGGGGAAGCTATAATTCCGGGCTACCCTTTCTGGATCGAACGAACCAATGGGGCTAAGTTCAATTCAAAACTACAAAAAGAATTTTATGCCCATTATCTTGATCAGGCCGTACAAATTGAATCGGGTGATTTGAATCCAATATGTGATGTTGCAAAAAAACAAAAAATTAACATTATCACCGGTATTATGGAACGGGCCAAAAACCGAGGAGGACACAGTGTTTACGCATCATTGGTTTATATTAATGAAATGGGCGAAATAAAAAATGTACACCGCAAAATGATGCCCACTTACGATGAACGCTTATGTTGGGCACCCGGAGATGGCCATGGCTTGCAAGTACAAAAATTGGGAGCTTTCACTGTAGGCGGACTCAATTGCTGGGAAAACTGGATGCCCTTATCCAGAACCGCACTCTACGCAATGGGAGAAGATCTGCATATAGCCATTTGGCCCGGTTCGTATCAAAACACACATGACCTCACAAAATTTATCGCCAAAGAAAGCCGGTCCTATGTTATTTCTGTTTCCGGGATCATGAGAAAATCAGACATAAGCAATGATATTCCAGAAGCTGAAATGATCAGAAAAAACAGCACTGATTTTCTGGCTAATGGTGGTAGTTGTTTATCAGGCCCTGATGGCGAATGGATCATTGAACCTCAAATTGAAAAGGAAGGGCTGTTTACCGCAATCATTGATCATCAAAAGGTACGGGAGGAACGACAGAATTTCGATCCGGCCGGACATTATTCAAGGCCTGATGTGACCAGACTTCTGGTGAACAGAAACCGGCAATCAATTATAGAATTTGAAGATTGAATATAGCCTTTCAGTAAAATTAAAAATCCAATATGGGATTCAATTTTATTCATACATCTCAAAATGAAACCTATTGTTGATATATTCATAATACACTCACTTACAAATGCATACAAGAACAGGTTTTATCGAAAGTTAACCCTTGTTAACAATAATTGTAAATCTGTTTATTCGCCTCAAATACTGATGAAGAGTGATCCAAAATCATTAATTTCGCATCATGAATCACACCACTAAATTTTTTGAAACCATTCACCGGAAACTTGAGCAAAATCCCGGAATTTTGGTGGTTATGATATTGCTGTTATTGCCATTTGCGCTTTTTCTAAATTTAGGATTGATGCCACTCATTTCGGACGAACCTACAAGGGGGATCGTAACCCTCGAAATGATCATTTCCGATAATTACATTGTACCAACAATCAATGGTGAATTTTACTATAATAAGCCACCACTTTATAATTGGATACTTGCCGGATTTATTTGGATTTCGGGAAATGCAAGCGAATTCACATTAAGGTTGCCCACCATTATTTCACTCCTGCTAATGGGCCTGACAATTTACCTGATATCCAGAAAAACTTTTTCTAAAATGTATGCTTTTTTGATTGCCATTATGTTTATCACATCGGCACGCATTTTATTCTGGGACTCATTCCAGGGGTTGATAGATATCACTTATTCGTTGGTAACCTTAAGTTCTTTTTTCCTGCTGTTTCTGCTGCCCTCCGCTTTGACATCCATCGGATTTCTGATGAAAGGCCTGCCTTCACTTGCATTTCAAGGTATCAGCCTGTTGGTATGGATGACCCACACAAAAAACTTAAAAAGACTTTTTAGCTGGCAGCACCTGGCAGGGATAGGACTATTTGTGATAATTGTGGGAAGCTATTATTACGCTTATCTTAAAACAAACCCGCTCGAATCAGTTTTTGCAACCCTGGTCAGCGAATCAAACAGATTGAATACGGAAAATGGCACCTTTCTCA
>CAYNTB010000018.1:6666-12824 GCA_964399905.1 uncultured Bacteroidales bacterium
TGGATACTCAATCTGTTCATTTTTCCGGTGGATATGAGCTATCATTTTGCCCCCTGGACCTTATTATTGATACTACTTTTTGACAGAAGGGTCAGAAAAAGAATCTACAATGAAGAGTTTTTCAGGTTCTGTTTGATCATTCTTGCTTCAAATATTATCATTTACTGGATATCTGCCAATATGCGCCCAAGGTATATTTTTATGCTATACCCTTTACTTTTATTTATCCTCACAAAAGCTTACACTGAATCGCAGAAAATCAATCACTTTTTGTTCCGATTCTCAAATGCAGTTTTCAGGATTTTAGGTTTCATAGGAGCAGTGTCGATACTGTTTTATCTATTTTGGGACGAAACCAGTCATATAACGGGGATTTGGATCATCGTTCCGATTTTGTTTGTTATTGCTTTATTTTCGGCTCTTTTAGCTCTGAAACACATGCACCTTAGTATTCATTTTTTGATCATCATATTACTTAGCATGCGAATTGCCTTTAATGTTTATAATTTACAGGCACGTTATAACGGATACCCCGACGCCGGTTATAAAAAAGGAGAGGTCATGGTTGGCCAAATTACAAAGGGTCACGATCTGTATTTACTGGGAGATACCCCGTTCAATCACGATGCCTCTTTTTATATTAGCAGAGAGCGCATGCAAATAGTTACGAGAACAACGGAAATAAAGAATACCGACGCATTTTACATAGTTGACAAAAAAAACATGGCTAAAGCCGAAAATCAATTGGGGAAATGCAAAATTTATTTAACATTTACCATCAAACTAAACGAAACAGAACTTTATCTTATAAAACCTGAAGCATGAGTGAGCTAAAATTGTCAATCATCATCTGTATTTATAACGAAGAACAGAATATCAGACCCTTAAACCAAAAAATTAACGAATCGATTAAAGATATCGAGTATGAAATAATTTATGTTGATGATGGTTCAACGGACCGGACCCGCCAGGAAATTATTTCATTAAATGATCCCAGGGTGATTTTGGTTGAATTTCAAAAAAACTACGGCCAGAGCTCTGCATTGTATGCCGGTATTGAACAAGCTTCCGGAACGTATATCGTTACCATGGACGGGGATTTGCAAAACGATCCATCCGACATACCCATGATGCTTAAAATTGCCGAAGATGAAGACTGGGATTTGGTTGCAGGTAACCGTGCAAACAGAAAAGATGGAATGTTTTTCAGAAAAATACCCAGTATGATTGCTAATTCCATCATCAGAAAAAGTACAGGTGTACATATAAAAGATTATGGCTGCACCCTAAAAGTATTTAAAGGCGGGCTTGCAAAAAATTTGGGATTATACGGTGATCTGCATCGCTTCATCCCGGTGCTAGCAAGTCTTGAAGGAGCCAGAATTACCCAGGTTGATGTTAAGCACCACGCCCGGGAATTCGGGGTTTCAAAATACGGGATCAACCGAACCCTTCGGGTTGTAAGTGATCTCATCCTGATGCTTTTCTTTAAAAAGCATATGCAAAAACCCATGCACATTTTTGGCGGTTTGGGTTTGATATTATTTATGATCGGGATTTTGATCAATGCTTACTTTCTGATTCAGAAAATTATGGGAGAAGATATCTGGGGTAAACCAATGTTGCTATTGGGTATTTTGCTTCTGATAGCAGGTATACAACTGATCACAGTCGGGATTATTGCAGAATTACAGATGCGCACCTATTATGAATCTCAACGAAAGCGTCCTTATAAAATTCGTAAAATTTATAAATTCAAATAGCCCATGCCAGGATATGTAAAAGCAATTATAAAGATCACAATTTCGCTGGCTGCGCTCTATTATGTTTAGACAAAGATCGACATAGCAGAAGTTTTATTGATTTTCCGAACGGTTAACTATGGCTATCTAATTGCGGCAATCATTGTTTTTATCATTTCAAAAATCATTTCATCATTCAGGCTAAATGTATTCTTTCATGGCATTGGATCGGGACTCAGTGAAAAAAGCAATCTCAGGCTTTATCTGTTGGGAATGTATTATAATTTGTTTTTACCGGGTGGCATCGGTGGTGACGGATATAAAATTTACCTACTGAATAAAATATACAAAACAGGGGCAAAGAAACTTTTCTGGGCGGTTTTGTTCGACCGGATAAACGGGGTTCTGGCCCTGTTTATATTGGCCATGGCAATTTCGATTTTCATTCCACTGCCCCAAATATATAAATATGCTGCCTCTGCGTTAATTCCGCTTTCAATTGTGGCCTACATTCTCATCATAAAATTCTTCTTCCGTTATTTTTATGATGGCATCATAAAAACGACTTCACAATCCATTGCAGTTCAGGTTTTTCAAATACTTTCCGCATTTTTTATCCTCTATGCAAATGGAAATCGTGACCAAACATTATCGTATCTTTTTCTTTTTTTGATTTCATCCATTGTGGCAACTTTGCCGATTACTATTGGAGGGATCGGATCGCGCGAGATTACTTTTTTATTCGGTGCCGATATCATGCATCTTGATATACATCAGTCTATAGCACTGAGTTTAATATTTTATCTGATAACCGCTATAACATCCTTTGCAGGGATTTATTTCAGTCTGAGAGAATCGGCCCTTCGTTTGCAAATAGTAAGGATGGAAGCTGAAAACCGGTGAAAAGGAGTTCCCCTGATTATTAGATCAAATTTTCTCAAACACCCAGCCTAAAAAATCCCTTATAAAATAAATAGCGACCCATCAACTCTTCAATCATAATTATGAAGGAAATAATAATTATAAGTATTCTTGATTCTTCAATAATGAAGTTTGGATTAATGGCCTGCTGAAAGATGTAAATAAGTCCGGCCAAAATTACCCCCATTAATATCATCCGAACGATGAAAATCAGGAAATAGTTGCCCTTATTAAATTTAAGCTGCAACAGACCGGTAAATTCAAGCTTTGTAAGTTTATAAAAATGCAATACCGAAACCAGCAGATTTACAAATATGATTGTTAAACCCATGAGTATTGATTGCTGTATATAGTGTGAATACACGGTGTTGGGGTTTGTCAGGAGGATCAATGCCATCATTCCCATACTGCCAAAAATTAAAGCAGAAAAAATAAAACTAAAGGGGGTGTAAAAATTATTCCAGACCGGAATGGTTGGGATCATGTATATTCTGGCCATACTGAATATCAATAATATGCCGGATAATCCGCCAATGATCAGAAGAGCCGATCCAGGCAGATTTATATTTTTATTCAGGAACAGTATCAAAAGACTTAAGCCGAAAACAGACAACATCAGTATTTCGCGGCTGATCCAGGATCCATTTAGATTGTTTAATGCATTGAATGAATGAAGGGGATTGCCAAGATGCAAAAATGAAATCAGGGTAGCCATTACAACCAGAGAAAGCATAATGAGTTCGGGCGAGCGGTAACTAAATCCGGTATCCAATTGAAAGAATATTGTAGGATGGACAAAATGTATGAATACCAAACCCAATAACAAACCTACGCTCATTTGGCTCAATAGTGTAAATGATATCAGCGACCACTCACTTTTATGCATGTTTTATTTCCTCCATATTTGCAACCTCCGGATTGATTTCTTTTGCCATTTGGGCATCTTTATGCGGTTTTATTAAAATTGACGGTTTTGTAATTTCAGGATCGGGCAAAGGATAAATATGATCTACTTCTTTATATTTCTTTGCCAAATCATCATAATCTCCAAAATCCAGGCTGCGCGTCGGACAGGCATCAACACAAGTCGGATTTTTGCCCTGATCAATATAATCGGCACAGAGATCACATTTGCCCATCACTCCTTTCTCTTCATCGAATTGCGGGGCTCCATAAGGGCATACCCAGGAGCAATATTTGCAGCCAATGCATTTATGCTGTTCAATCATAACTATACCATCCGGTCGTTTTACAATTGCATTTGTTGGACAATTTTTTAAACATATCGGATCTTCGCAATGATTGCAGGATAATGAAACATTATAGGCATAAATATTTGGAATCCACGCTTTGTTTTTTTGTATCCACTCACCCCCGCTCACCTCATAAACCTTGCGCCACAAACTTCCTGCTGCCAGATTATTCTTATCCTTACAGGCAACCTGGCAGGTTTTACAACCTGAACAATTACTCGAATCGAAATAAAAAGCCAGTCGTTTCATTTTTGGTTCTTAAATTTTGTGGCCTCTGCCATGATTGTATGTTGAGCATTCCCGAAAGCCATCGGGGTCCAGCGTTCGGAAGTCAGGACATTTACTGATCCACCCACATCATTTCCATGCTTATCAGGTTTCCACCATGCACCCTGCGGGATCGAAATTACCCCCGGCATAATTCGTCGGGTAATACGGCATGGTAAAATCAGTGCACCGCGATCATTGTACACTTTAACCAAATCTCCGTTTTTTATATTTCTTAGCCTGGCATCAATTTCATTCATAAAAATTCGTTGCGGAAATGCCTCTTTTAACCATGGATTATTGTCGTGGGTTGAATGTACCCTGGGCATATAATGCGCCCCGATTACCTGTAATGGAAATTTTTCTGCCTCCGGGCCAAACGGACTTTCCCATTCCTGAATATATTTTGGAACTGCCGGAATCTCTTCCGGATTATTCTTTATAAATAATTGTTTTGAAAAGATTTCGATCTTTCCCGATTCTGTTTTCAAGGGATGCTTTTCAGGATCCCTGCGAAAATCGGCAAAAGCAATCTTCGGTTCAGTGACCGGAAGAGAATATACACCCATATTCTTTTCTTCCATTTCGGATAAAGAAGGGATATCAGGAAATCTGGTCGATTTATAATAGCTTACCAAATATTCCATCCATTGTTTTTCATCCCGGCCCTCCGTGTACTTTTCTTTAATTCCAAGTTTTTCAGCAATAGCCGCACAAATGGCATAATCGCTTTTGGTTTCCCAGGGTGTTTCCAGTATTTGAGGTTGTAAAATTAATTCATCACCGTATTTCCATCCATCTTCCATTCCCCAGGTTTCAAACTGCGTACAGGCAGGCAGCAAAAGATCAGCAAATTGAGCCGTAGCGTTCATGAAATTATCCTGAACAACGAAAAATTCAACCTTTGATTCATCTTTAATAATTTCAATGGAACGGTTGATATTGCCATGTTGGTTGATGATCGCATTTGAAGCAACGGCCCATATCATTTTAATATCCGTAATTAACTGATCTACCCCGGTAACACCATCTTCGGCCCGCATTTCTTTTCCCCTGAGCACGGCTTCTGTCCACAGAAATGAAGGTATTTTGGCTTTTACCGGATTTTTCAATGTCGGGAAGGCATTCCATAAAGGGCCTCCATCATCTGCCTGAAGCGCAATTCCGCTTGCCCACCCGCCAGATACACCCACATTGCCCGTTATTGCAGCCAGAACGCAACCTCCACGAACAACCTGTTCGCCATATGCCCTTCGTTGCATCCCATACCCTTGATATAACATGGCAGGTTTGGTTGTGGCATATTCCCGGGCAATCCGTGCAATTGTTTCCCGGGGAATTCCGGTTATTTCCTCTGCCCATTCGGGGGTCTTAGGCATTTGATCTCTTGTTCCCAGGATATATTCCTTATAATTTTCTTCGTTTTCAAAACCTTTCGGCATTTGAGTATTATCAAATCCAATACAGTACATGGCAACAAAATCCTGCTCAATAAGATTTTCTGTGATCATAATGTATGCCATGGCACTCATCATGGCCACATCCGTACCTGGCCGGATCGGGATCCATTCATCAGCCAGGGCAACTGCACTCATGGTCATTCGTGGATCGATACAAACCAGTTTGGCACCTTTTTCACGTGCCTTTCGCAAAAAGTATTCCGTATTTGTACCATCACGTAATTCAGATGGATTCCATCCCCACATTAAGATATATTTGCAATTGAGCCAATCCTGACGTTGATTTCCGGTAATTTTTGTACCATAAACCGTTGGAGTTGCCTGGTTGATGCAGGCCCAGCTGTATGAATTATAATAACCCAAAACACCTCCATACATATTGAGCAGCCTGTCGGCGGGCCATTTTCCGCAAACCTGGCTATAGCCACCGGTGCCATATGGGATGTATAATGCCTGGTTTCCGTATTTTTCAATAATACGGTTAATGTTTTCAGCCATCATGCTTGTGGCTTCAT
>CAYNTB010000018.1:12834-13242 GCA_964399905.1 uncultured Bacteroidales bacterium
GAGGTCGGGGCTGGCTTCATCCCAACTGATTCTTTTAAATTTACCTTCTCCCCTTTTGCCGGTTCTTTTCATGGGATATTTTAACCGATCGGCATGATTTTGCCGTGGTCGATATCCCCTGCCCCGAATACAGGCCCTTAATTGTGGATCACTGATTTCATCCCCTGGCCGATCATCGGTTTCAATACGATTGATTACGCCCTCTTTAACATAAACTTTTAATAAGCACCGACCCCCGCAATTATGGGAAGGACAGCCTACCCTTACCATTCGTTCATCTCCTGAGAAAGTTTTTGCAGACGCTTTAACCTCTGCTGTTGACATAAGTTTAGACAGAAAAGATTTTTGCTTTAAAAATCCCTTTAAGCTAAAATTATTCGATCTGTTTAACTTTTCTTTCCCCACTTT